>CACXZL010000498.1 GCA_902772085.1 uncultured Coriobacteriaceae bacterium
CGGTATACAGGTCCCAAGGTTTGTCGCCGCTCTGGCGCTCGAGCGCGTAGGCAACCTCGTGCATGTTTCCTGAGTTCATGGAGCTCCAAAGGCCCTTGTAGCATTCGTAGTTCGTCACGGTGTCGCAAAGCTCGTCGCCCATCCACAGGTTGTAGTCGCCAAACATCGTTTCGCCGAGCAGCAGGAACTTCTCGCCGCGCTTGTTTGTAAGCTCGTTTGCCACCTGGCGCAGATAGCCCAAGAAGCCGATGTCCAGGCAATACGCCACATCGAGACGCAGGCCGTCGATGTCGTACTCGTCTTCCCACTCGCGCATGACGTCGGCACAGTACGCGTTGAGGTCGAAGTTGCGATGGTTCAGCTTTACCAGATATGGCACGCCTGCCCAGTTGTCATAGCTGAAGCCATCGTTGTATTCGTTGTTTCCGCCCCAGTTGATGCAGAACCAGTCCGCGTACTCGCTGCTCTCACGATTCTCGCGCACGTCCTCAAAGGCCCAGAAAGAACGTCCCACATGGTTGAACACGCCATCGAGCAGCACCTTGATACCCGCCTCATGGAAGGCGTCCACCACGCTACGCAGGTCTTCGTTTGTGCCGAGACGTACGTCAACCATGCTGTAGTTGATGGTGTCGTAGCCATGGGTCTCGCTCTCAAACACTGGGTTCAGTATCACGCAGTTTACGCCGAGCTTCTGCAGGTGCTCTATCCAGCCGTTTTCCAACAGCTGCAATATACGATGCTCCTGAATGCCATCGTTGTCGTATGGAGCTCCCGTAAGGCCAAGCGGATAGATCTGATACACCACCGACTTGTCATACCAATTCATGCGCCTCTCCTCTCGTTAGCGCGCCGGATGCGCGCGCGTTGGAACCGCAGGGAGAAAATCTTACCTGAGAAGACCCTACCACGCAACGATGGCCGTCGGGCTCGTCCTTATTGGGCATCTCGACGGTTTTCACGGTGCGCCCATCGGGCGTCTGACGGCTTTGCGTTTGGCGAGGGCCGTTCTGCTGGAATTCCGTTTGGCGAGGGCCGCGCAATCGGTTTTCCGTTTGGCGAGGGCCGCTTAGTCGGAATCTCGTTTGGCGAGGACATTTCTGTCGGTATTCCGTTTGGCGAGCCTCGCCAAACGCGATTCCAGCAGATTCCCCCTCGCGAAACGCATTTCCAGCGGATCGAGCCTCGTCAAACGAGATTCCGTCAGGAGTTGGACGAAAACCCCCGTTCCACCCAGCCAAGGTCGTGCCCATCCACGAGCTGGCATAGCTCGCGCTCGAGAACCCTTGGAAGTCGAGGCTCGCCACGACGTAATCTTGCCCGACGGTACACCGCATACCAAAGTAGCATGCCAGAAGACCGAAACCTATTTCCGTTTTCATTTCACTCATGTATAGTAGATAATAGCTTAAAAGTATCAATTCGATTGCAAAGGCGACCACCATGGCCAAAGAAGGTGTACATGCATTCAAAGGTATACGTGTTGCTCGCAAGCAACTTGCCCGTGTTTCTCTCTTATGCCTTATGCTCGTTGCAGCATTGTTGTGTACAGCTTGCGGCAGCACGAAGTCTCCCTCCTCGCCTGAGCAGGCAACTCAGGAGCCATCGAACGCGTCTCGTTTCATCATCGCAATCGAAGAAGAGCCAGACACGGTAGATTTCCAATGCACGTCCATCCACTACACCATCGCCACCAACGTTTTCGACCGACTCGTGGAAATGAAGGAAAACGCCGATGGTGTCGTGGCTACCATGCCGTCCCTCGCCGAATCGTGGGAGGAGTCAACGGATGGCCGGACCTACACCTTCCACTTACGCGATGGCGTGACTTTCAGCAATGGCGCGAAACTCACGTCGTCAGACGTGCTCTATTCCCTCAAACGACTTCTCACCCATCCTGAATCATGCAACCAAGACATCGCGGAACCCATTCTCGGTGCCAATGACCTTGAAGCGGGCAAGGTAGACAAGCTCGAAGGCTTCCAGATCATCGACGATCTGAACTTCTCCATCATACTCGAGCAGCCCTTTGAGGCGTTCTTGGCCTGCCTCTCCATGCCTGGCGCCTCCATCTTGGACGAAGAGACCACGACGCAGGCCGACGCACTCTTTGGCAAGGATGC
>CACXZL010000499.1 GCA_902772085.1 uncultured Coriobacteriaceae bacterium
TCGCTGCGACCTTACCTTATGTGCGATCCAGCTACGAATGTCCATAGTTGTCTCCACTTTAAACAATATCGTCCAATTAAATAATAGTACTCGCGTGTCAAGTTTTCAATTCACAATTTTATGTTTTTGCCATAGAGACTCTAGCAGGTCCTTATCGCTTTATGAGAGTCCTACAACGTCACCCCAGTGACAAACGCAGCCGTGATGTCGCTCTGCGCGGGCAGCCACGAGGTATTTCACGTTATATCATTTGCCCAGGGAGATTCTGTCGGTAAACCATCTGGTGAGGTACACTCTGCTGAATTGCATTAACCACGATTAACCACGATCATCAGATAAAAACGTGGTTAATTCCCCTACTGCTTCGTCTTCTTCAGTAATCCAAGAACCAGCGCACACGCCAGCGTACCAAGCGCCAAGGCACCCGTGTACGCTGCGGGTTTTCCCACCACCGGAAACACAAACACGCCACCGTGCGGAGCCATCAGCGTACACCCGAAGTACTCAGACAAGCCGCCTGCCACGGCAGAGCCCACCATACACGAGGCAATCACACGCAAAGGATCGGTGAGCACGAAGGGAAGTGCCCCTTCCGTGATGAAGGAAAGCCCCATGACGAACGTCGCCAGCCCCTGGTCGCGCTCCTCTGTGCTGAACTTGTTTCCATACAGAAGCATGCAAAGCGCGATGCCGCAAGGCGGCACCATGCCTCCCACCATCACCGCCGCCATCACGTCTGGCGAACCGGACGCGATGGCGGCGGTCCCAAAGTGATAGGCGGCTTTGTTTATAGGCCCGCCCATGTCGGTCGCCATCATTGCCCCGCACACCGCCCCGAGAAGCACGCGCCCATGCACCTCGAGCGCAATCAGCATTGAAGTCAAGAGCGCATCAAACGCACTCGCTACCGGGCCTATCACAAACGTCATCAGTAAGTACATGATCAGCAGGGAAAAGACTGGGTATATCAACACCGGCGCCACGCGCTGCAGGCGCTCGCTCGTATCGCGGAAGAGACCACGCATGAGGTTCACCACTATGGCCGCAACGCAGGCGGATGCGATAGCGCCTGCAAATCCCGCACTCCCCTGCGATGACAAGAAGCCACCTGCAAAGCCGGCCATGAACGCCTCCTCACCCGCGAGTTCCCTCGCAAAGAAGGCGGAAAAGATCGGCAGCATGAAGTTGAACGCGGCAGCACCTACGTCGTGAAGACCCGACGCGATCGGCGTAATGGCACCGAAGCTCGCACGAGCCTCAGCATCGAGCGCATTGACGTTCACGCTCGCGGCGTCTATAAGAAACGCCAACGCAATCAGGATGCCACCGCCAGCCACAAAGGGCACCATCTTGTAGACCGCCGTGAGCAGGCTTCTCACGATGCGGTCCAGCATCATCCGAGCACTCTTGCTGTCCATCAGCTTGGTCCGCCGCATCGGAGTCTCGCTCGCAACCACGTCGTTTCTGTTTGCAACGACTCGTGGAGAAGCGACCGGGCTTTCCACCGCGACCGTCTCCGACATGTGCGGTGTGACGCCCTCCTGATACACGGTGAGGAATCCTCGTCCGCCCTCCTTCGTCACGTATAGCGCGTCGTCAGCACGCTCGAGCACCTCCTCGAGCGTCTCCCCTGCGTACATGCGTGCCATGCCCATACTCACCGTGACGTGTATGTCCTCACCGATCTCACGCACGGCAACGGCATCTATCATCTCCTGTGCTCGTTTGTGCGCCTCCGACTCCCCCACGCAGAGCAAGGCGATGAATTCGTCCCCTCCCCATCTGCTGGCAAGGCCATCCGTTCCTACCATCTTGCGGACCTCGTCAGCCACCGCCGCAAGTGCGTCGTCGCCCGCCGCGTGGCCATAGGTATCGTTCACGTGCTTGAACTTGTCCACGTCGATGAGCGCCAGATGTGCCTTCGCCAAGTCCTCCTCAGACAGGGCGTTGAAGCTAGCGGAGAACCACTTGCGGTTTGCCAGACCCGTAAGTTCGTCGGTCGTTGCCGCCCTCATAAGCCGCGTGCGATACCACCTGACGATAAACATCACCATCAGAAGGAGCTGAAATAAGAACCTTTTTAGCACCTGCTTCTAAATGTTTACTCGCTTTTTCTTTTG
>CACXZL010000500.1 GCA_902772085.1 uncultured Coriobacteriaceae bacterium
TATATGACAAAAACGTGCGCCATGCGTGAGGCCCACCGCAGATTGCGCACGCGCTTGTACGCAACCCGCGGTGGGCCTTGCTGAATCGAAACCGCTGGGTTCTATTTGATCATGGCATGGATGTCTTGCAGCGCGTTCACGCCGGAGTCGGTACCCGCCGCCTTGGCCGCGATGCCCACGGCAGAGGCATGCGCCGCTGCCATAGTCGTGACGTAGGGAATGTGGGCGCGTATGGCCGCGCGCCGAATCGCCGAGCCGTCAGTCTCGGAGTGCGTATCGCCCTTGGGCGTGTTTACCACGAGGTCGATCTGACCGTTTGCGATAGCGTCGGTGATGTTTGGCCTGCCCTCACGCTGCTTGAAGATAACGGTGCAAGGAATGCCATGCTCGGCAAGGAACGCTGCCGTACCACGCGTAGCCATGATGGAGAGTCCCGCCCCCACGTACTCGCGCGCGATGGCCTCGAGCTCGTCCTTGTTTGCATCGGAGACGGACATGAAGACCGTGCCATTCGTGGGCAGGATGCTGCCAATGGCCTCCTGCGACTTGTAAAACGCCTCACCGAAGGTCGGCGCCAAGCCGAGCACCTCGCCGGTGGAGCGCATTTCGGGTCCCAAGATCGGGTCCACCTCGGGAAACATCGAGAACGGCAGCACCGCTTCCTTCACGCCATAGAAGGCATAGCTCGCCTCCTTGAGTCCGGCGACCGGCGACGGACGACCAGTGATGTCACCCATGATGGCATCGGTTGCGATCTGCACCATCTGGACGCCGCAGACCTTCGAGACCAAAGGCACCGTACGGCTGGCGCGCGGATTGGCCTCGATGACAAAGACCTTGCCGTCCTCGATGGCATACTGGATGTTCATGAGGCCAACGACGTGCATTTCTTCGGCAATGCGGCGCGTGTATTCTTTGATAAGCGCGACGTGCTCGTCGCTGATGGAGATGGAAGGCAGTACGCACGCCGAGTCACCCGAGTGGATGCCGGCAAGCTCGATGTGCTCCATCACGGCCGGCACGTAGGCGTGCGTACCGTCGCAGATGGCGTCCGCCTCGCACTCCAGCGCGTGGCGCAGGAATCGGTCGATGAGGATGGGGCGGTCGGGCGTCACGCCGATGGCCGCCGCCATGTAGCTGCGCAGGCTGTCGTCGTCAAAGACGACCTCCATGCCGCGACCACCCAGCACGTAGCTCGGACGCACCATGACCGGGTAGCCGATCTCATGCGCGGCCTCCAAGGCCTCCTCCACCGTGACGGCCATGTCGGCCTCGGGCATGGGGATCTCGAGCTTGTCCATCATGGCACGGAACTCGTCGCGGTCCTCGGCTAGATCGATGACTTCGGGCGTCGTACCGAGGATCTTCACGCCAGCTGCCTGCAGCTCGCTTGCGATGTTCAACGGAGTTTGTCCGCCAAACTGCGCGATGACGCCGAGCGGTTGCTCCTTCTCGTAGATGGAGAGCACGTCCTCCGTGGTGAGCGGTTCGAAGTAGAGCTTGTCGGACGTGTCGTAGTCGGTGGAGACCGTCTCGGGGTTGCAGTTCACGATGATGGTCTGGAAACCGAGCTTGCGCAGCGCGATGGCGGCGTGTACCGAGCAGTAGTCGAACTCGATGCCTTGACCGATGCGGTTTGGCCCACCGCCAAGAATCATGACCTTGCCAAGAGAGACGCCCTCGTCGCCGGCCGGAGGCGCGAGCGGCAGCGATTTGTCCTCGGCGTTGTAAGTACTGTAATAGTAGGCGGAATCCTGCGTGGAGCTGACGTGCACGCCCTCCCAGGCTTCGGTGACGCCCAGGCCAAGGCGCTGCTCGCGAATGGCGGTCTCAGGCAGGCCGGTGAGTTGGCTCAGGTACTTGTCGGCAAAGCCGTCCTTCTTTGCCTGGATGAGCACGTCGTCGGGCAGGGTCTCTCCCTTGTGAGCGGAGACGTAGGCGAGAATCTGCTCCTCTTCGGCCACGAGCTCGGCCATCTCCTGGATGAACTCGCACTTGATGGAAGTAAGCGAGTGGAGCTGATCCACCGTCGCACCCTTGCGCAGGGCCTCGTACATCACGAACTGACGCTCGCTCGTGGGATAGAGCAGAAGATCGATGAGCTCGCCAAGCGTCT
>CACXZL010000501.1 GCA_902772085.1 uncultured Coriobacteriaceae bacterium
CGGAGCGTGATAGCGATCTCGGCCATGTCCGTGTCGCCGGCGGCGAGGGCGTTGCCCTTGAGCGTGTGGGCGACGCGGTCAAGCGGCGCCCACTCCTCCGCGGCAAGCGCCGCAGTCGCCTCCGTTATCTTCTCGCGGGTCGAGGACGCGTACTCGGCGTATATCTCGCCCACGATGGCGGCATCTCCGCCAAACTGCTCGTTCAAGTACTGACTGCAACATTCTTTCATTTCGGAGTTTCTCCTTCAACGGTTCTGTCCTTCCGTTTCACTTTGCGTTCAACGGCACGTCGTACACGGTTTCATTGAGCGTCCCGTAGCACTGGCGCTGTATGCCGTCGCATATCTGGCGTATCATGAGACGCCCGCGTCCGTGCCCGTCGAGATTGATGTTCGCCAGATCGAGGGCGGTTTCCGTGCTGCCGGCCGCGACCTTGAGGTTGGGCGGCGGATGGCCGCGGTCCCACACGGTGAGCTCGGCCCTGTTGGCCCACTTCCTCAGGCGCAGGCTCACGACGTCCTTGCGGCGCTGCTGGTCGGTGAACCCATGGTCGTAGACGTTCATGAGGTGTTCTTCGAGGACTAGCTGCAGACGGGAGGAAAGGTCGTCGGGCCAACCCTCGTCGGCGCACCATTTCGCCATCGTCTGCGCGGCCCTGTCGACGAGAGCGGGGGAAAGCATCGTCGTCGCCTCGTATATTCCCGGCAGCTTCACGCGTGTTCCGAAGAGGAGCAGCGTGACGTCGTCGTTGGCCTTTCTGTATCCGAGGTCGGAGCATGCGGAAAAGAACCTGTCGGGCGTCACCATGATGCTGCCGCTTTCGCTCATGTCCATGACCGTGGCCATGCCTATCTGGTCTAGCGTTGCGAGAGAGAGCCGATCGGTGTCGTCGTTCTCGCGCGAAATCTCGATCATGCCGTCCGTGCCGACAACACACACCGTTCCCTTGGGCAGCGTGACCGTGACGACGTCATCGGTCGAGTAGACGGTGTCGGGCATCAGGCCGATCGGAAGGCCTCCCCTGTGCTGCGGATTGACGGGAATCGTGCATTTGTTGACGGTGTCCACCGCGAGGAGGTCGGAGGTCCCGCAGCATATCGCCGTGACCTCGCCTCCGCTGGACTCGCCGCCGGGCGTGAAGAGGCAGATGAGCGCCGTCATGTATGAGACGTCCGCGAAGTTGTCGCGGAAGAATTCCTGCAGCTGGTTGGCGATGGTCTCCGGCGAGAGCAGCCTGTTCTCCTGTCCGTGCGATTGGACGATCTGCCTCAGAAAAACCTGCACCGCCATCATGACCAAGGCCGCGTTAGTGCCGTGCCCCTGGATGTCGCCAAGCACAAACAGCATGCGCCCGAAACCCGTGGGCATGGCCTCGTACAGGTCGCCACTCACCGACTCGTGCGGTTGCCACCAGGTCGTGTAGAACATGCGCTCGTCCATCATCGCGCGAAGCGAGAGCATGTTCCTTTGCACGTGTTCCGCGAGCGCCAGCGCCTTTTTCTGCTCCTCCACCTGATTTTCCACGAACTGCTGGATGCGCCGCGTGCTGACCACGCGCTGCATGCGCTTTATCAGGACGTCCGTGCTGACGGACTTGGGAAGGTAGTAGCTCAGCGGGTCGGATATGATCTTCTTGAGGAACCCGCTGCCCTCTTCCGGATCCATGGCGGTCATGAAGAAGATGGGCAGCGACGGGGCTATGCCGCGCACGAAGTTGCGGAACGCGAAGCCGTCGATGTCGCCCATCACGATGTCCGAGATTATGGCGTAGAACGACGTATGGTGGTGCTTGAGGAGCGACACGGCCTCGTCGACCGTCCCGACCGCCACGACGTTGTACCCCGCCTGCCGCAGCCGGGCGCTGACGGTGAGCCGTATCAGCCGGGCGTCGTCCAGTACGAGGATCTTCATCTCTAATGCTTTATTGTACATCTGGGAAATCTCTTTTACCTCTGGCGATTCATATTATACCATTATCGCGGAACGAGGGGCAAGAACATACCCATTACGCTTTTTCGGGTCTGCCGGTCTGCCTATCCACCCAGCTTATCCGCAATGCGCCTGAAGAACCTGGCCAGCCATCCACCCTTGCGTTCGTTACATTCCGCCGACTT
>CACXZL010000502.1 GCA_902772085.1 uncultured Coriobacteriaceae bacterium
GTCGAGGGGGTGCGCGTTGCGACCATGCATCGAGTCAAGGGACTCGAGTTTGACGAGGTGTTCTTGGCAAACATGAGCGAGGGCGTCGTTCCGTCGAATCGCATACTCCAAAAGGCTCGCAGAGAAGGCAACGAGGATACCGTGATCCAAGAGGAGAGGAGCCTAATCTACGTGGCGATGACTCGAGCGAAGAGAGGCACGACAATCACAGCGGCGGGGAAGATGACAAAACTCATTCGAGAGTAGGCAGTTGATTGTTAGGGCTTTGCGCGATTGTGTGATATTTACCTACGCCATGACGTGGCGCCACTATGCTACTTGCTGGAAGTCGCCCTGCCGTGGTTACGGGGTGACATGTGTCGGAGTGGTCGGCGTTCGTGTGATTCGGACCGTGCTGAGCGTAGTGCATGGTTTTGCAAAAAACCGAACTCAGGTCCATTTTCTTTATTATTTCGGTAAAGGACGTTTGTTAGTAGATCGCCCTGCGGCTTGGAAGTGGCAGCAGATCGATCTGACGATCGCTTGTTCTGGATCGCCAACGCCGAATGGGGTGGCTGACAAAGGAGATGTGACGGGTGCCTGCGCATTGGCACCCGCTCCACAATAAACACATGTATACAGAGGGGCGATTCTGGCTCGAATCGGTGTCCGTAGGTGTCCGTGTGGGAGACGGAAGGTGTATACGCAGGGGAGCACCCTTGCAGACCGTCACATGGTCCCCGATGAGGGATTCCCAGGCCGCCGGCACGCGGGCCGTGCTAACGTGCCGATGAGATGCGCCGGTTTTTCCAGAGGCGTTAACGCAGCGGCAGGCACGCCCCGGACGGGGCTCGCCCAGGCGGGCGAGGCCGAGGAGCAGACCCGGCCGGCAACAGGGCCACAGAGCCACAGAGCCAGAAGGGGGATACTATGGCATGCGATTCGCACTGCGACAGGCACGGGGTGGACTGGTACCGCGTCGACCTGCACGAGTGGATGTGGCGGGAAGACTGCCTCGGGCTGAAGCCCGGTGCCGAGCTCATGGTCTTCGCCGCGATCTACGGTGCCTCCGCCCACGGCGAGGGCGCTCTCGTCGCCACGAACGGGATCATCGGCGACGCCCTCGGCTACCCCAGGGAGACCGTCAGCCGCGCCGTGGGCAGCCTTTGCAGGCGCGGCCTCGTTCGGGTCGAGGACGTCAATGGCGAAGGTGGCTGCCCGCAGAGGCTTTACGCTGTGAGCCTGCGCGCGATCGAGGCGGCCCTGTCGGGCATGGGCGCCACCCAACCCGAAAGCGCGTCGGACGAGGCGGCAGAATCCACCGCGGAAAAATCGCTGGCAGCGGGCGGACAACGCGATGGTCGCCGCCATAATGGAGACGCGCGCGAACGGCATGTCCACCGCCAAGGCCGGGCGCGTCGCCAGGGGGCTCGGCGTCCCCTCGATGTCGAAGTCGCAGGTCTCGCGCCTGTGCGCCGCGCTCGGCGAGGAGGTCGCCCAGCTCAGGGAGTCCGAGCTCTTCGGCCATATAATAAGGTACGTCTGGATCGACGCCACCTACGCGGGCCGCGGGGTCGCCGGCAGGTTCGCGGACGTGGCGGTCGTCACGGCGATCGGCTGCGACGAGACGGGCCACAAGAGGTTCCTCGGCCTGGACGTCGTGGACTGCGAGAGCTACGAGGACTGGAGGAGGTTCCTGCTGTCGCCGGGGGAGCGCGGCCTCGACGGCGCCGGGCTCGTGACCTCCGACGCCCACGCCGGGACGATCAAGGCGGTCAGCGAGGTCTTCCTTGGCGCGAGCTGGCAGCGGTGCGCCGCGCACCTCGTGCGCAACTGCGCGGACGCGTACAAGGGCAGGGCGGGAGAGCGGCGTCTCGTGCGCGAGTGCCTGAAGGCCACGTTCGCGCAGGCCGAGCCCTCCGTCGTGCGGGCGTGCTGGCACGGGTCCGCCGCGAGGCTGCGCGATCTGGGATGCCCGAAGGCGTCCGAGCCCGTGGACCAGGCCGAGCCGTCCGTCCTCTGCTACCTGGACTTCCCGCGGGCCTACGCCAAGAAGATAAGGACCGACAACGTCCAGGAGCGCGCCAACCGCGAGATAAAGAGGCGCACGGACGTCGTCCAGTGCTTCCCG
>CACXZL010000503.1 GCA_902772085.1 uncultured Coriobacteriaceae bacterium
CCTTGGAGTCCGCGATGGAAAGTCGAGCGGCCATCGTCTCGGGTGCCGCGCGGTAGAGCCAGACGACCGTGCCGATTGCGGCGAAGTAGACGGCGAACCAGAGCGCACCCCTCGCCCCTAGGACCCAGCCCGAGCCGAGCAGGAAGAGGAGCAGACCAAGCGCGCGCTCGATGAAAAGCCGGACGAGGTACACAACCATGCCCTTGTCAGCCATCTCTTTCCTCCCGCCATCCTGCGTTTGCTTAGCGAGAGTCTAGCGCATTCGTTCCATCACGCTTCTCCTCTCCCGATATTGCCAAGCGCCATGTACCATAATTGCGAGACGAATAGTGCCCCGTATGCTAAACGCTGACGCCGCAATCCCTTCTGTCCCAACGAGGTGCGCCATGGACTACGCAATCAGGAACATGAGAGAAGACGAGTGGCCGCTGCTCGAGGATTTTCTCTACGAGGCGATTTTCGTCCCCGAGGGCTTCGAGGGCGAGGTGCCGCGCTCGGTCATCTACGACGACCCGAAGTGCCGCGCGGCATTCGATGGCTTTGGCACGCTGCCGGACGACCGCGCCGTGGTTGCCGAGGCAGGCGGCGAGGTCGTGGGTGCCTGCTGGGTGCGCACCACCAACGAGTACGGCCACATCGACGACGAGACTCCTTCGTTCTCCATCTCGCTCTACAAGCCATATCGGGGGCGGGGGATAGGCACCGCCATGATGCGTGCCCTGCTCGGCGAGCTGCGCGAGGCCGGGTACACGCGCGCGTCGCTTTCGGTCCAGAAGGAGAACCCGGCGCTGCGGCTCTACGAGCGCATGGGCTTCCGCATCGTGGGCGACGGCTTCGACGAGACCGAATGGCTGATGACACGCCGTCTTGATGGACGTGCTGCTCTCGAGTTTCGTCGGCTTTCTGACGAGGACATCCCTGCCTTCGTCGAAATGCGCATAGACCAGCTACTCGAGGAGGGCGCAACCGAGACCGTCGACCTGCGCCCGGCGCTCAAAGACAACTACGCTCGCCACCTTGCGGACGATACCTTCGTGTCTTGGCTTGCCCTCGACGCAGACCGGATCGTTGCCACGAGCGGCGTCTCCATTGTCGAGAAGCCTCCCTACTTTGGCTGCCCCACGGGCAGGATTGCGCTCGTGTCGAGCATGTTCACCGAGCCTGCGTACCGTCGCCAGGGCATCGCGCGCGACCTGCTCTGTCGCGTCGTGGATGAGGCGCGGGCGAAGGGGTGCGGGGCGGTCCAGATCACGGCGTCGGATGCGGGCGTGCCTCTCTACCGCTCCGTCGGCTTCGTGCACAATGCCAATTTCCTGCAGCTTTTCTTGTGAGGGTCCGGCACGATTCGTGCCAGATTCGTACCGTAAGACAGCCCTTGCTCGTGCTGGCGGCTTCTATAACACCTACTACGAAGACGAGGGGCACTACCACGAGGAGTCCGTGGAGACCGTTGCCGGCGACAACGGCCGCTACTACGATTGCCTCTATGAGACGATCGTGAACGGGGCAGAGCCGCTCGTCACTGAGGCGAAGGGGGAGGGCTGGGCCATGGAGATGAGGGCGTTCCACACGGCAAGCGGTGAGGTGGCCTACTGGGTCGACGCGTTTGCGGGGCCGGACGCTGACTGGCTCGTGTTCCTGCCGGGCCTCACGGCTGACCACACGCTCTTCGACGCGCAGCTGGCCCACTTCTCGGGCAAGGCGAACTGCCTTGTGTGGGATGCCCCAGCGCATGGCGCGTCGCGCCCGTATCCGCTCGACTTCTCGATGGACGATCTGGCACGCATTCTGCACGACATCCTGGAGTCCGAGGGCATCGAGCGGCCGGTCCTGGTGGGTCAGTCGCTTGGTGGCTATGTATCGCAAGCGTTCATCGACCTGTTCCCCGGCGAAGCTGCGGGTTTTGTGGCAATAGACTCCGCGCCGCTCAAGAGGAAGTACTACCCCACGTGGGAGGTCAAGGCCCTGCGCCACACCAAGGGAATGTATCAGGCGATTCCCTGGGCACTGCTCAAGCCTTGGGGCTCGTGGGGCACGGCAACCACCGAGCGGGGTCGCGCCGGCATGCGCTCCTTCATGGACGGCTACACAAAG
>CACXZL010000504.1 GCA_902772085.1 uncultured Coriobacteriaceae bacterium
CAAGCGCAAGCGGAACTACGCGGCCGCGCACTTCCCGCCACACCCCAAGCAGCTGGACGAGTTCGACCCGTCCGAGCTGGAGGGCGGCATCACGCCCACCCAGATATCCCAGCTCAAGGAGCTCACCTGGCTCGACGCGCACGGCAACGTGGTGCTCGCGGGCCCGCCCGGGCTGGGCAAGACGATGGTCGCCGTCGGCCTGGGACTCCTGGCGATAGACGAGGGGTACACCGTGGCCTTCGAGAAGATGGAGTCGCTGGTGAGGATCATGGACGACGCCGACGTGGACCGCAAGGCCGGCTTCAGGCTGCGCTACCTGCGCAAGTGCCAGATGGTCATAGTGGACGAGATCGGGTACACGCCCATCACCAAGGCGCAGGCCAACCGGTTCTTCAGCTTCGTCTCGGACGCGTACGAGAGGTCCAGCCTCGTCTTCACCACCAACAAGGAGATACCCGACTGGGCCGAGATGGTGCAGGACCCGGTGCTCTCCACAGCGCTTATGGACCGCATACTTCACCACGCCCGCTGCTTCTCGCTGCGCGGCGAGTCCTACCGCCTCAAGCATCCCGAGCTGTACGCGCACAGGGACTGACCAAGGGCCTGCCGACCAGCCCTCCCCGCCGCCTCGCCGGGGAGGGCCCTCTTTGCCACGCACGGTAAAAAGTGCTTACCGAGACCAAGAAAAAACTCGTTACCGAGTAGCTTGAAAAAGTGCTTACCGAGGGAAGAGAAAAAGAGCTTACCCTACCAGGGAAAAAACTGCTTGACATTTACAGGTTGTGGCCAAGCTTTATCTCCAAGCCTCCCCAGGCACCGTCCGACGCCTCGATGACGGCGTCAATCTCCAGGTCATCGCGGTCGCGGTAGTAGTACAACCTACCGCCAATTGCCTGCGCGTACACGAGCAGGTCGCGCGTGCACATGCCCTCGAACAGGAAGCCGAACGTCTCGAAGTCTCCCAGCAGCATGTCGGGAGTCACCCCCAATACGGCGGCCGCGAGAGAGGGGTCTGTGTAGTGGTACTTGGGCTTCTTGTTTATGCGCAGCGGCGAGCGGACGTTGGGGCTCCATGGACCGATCTTCTCGAGAATGAAGGTGCGCTCGAGGACGTCCATGTAGTCGTCGACCGTCTCGTCCGCCAGGGGCGTGGCCCCGTCTTCCGCCGTCATGTCTCTGATGAGCGTCTTGGGGGTCGCCGCCTGCTCGGCATTGCGGGCGAGCGAGCGCATGAGGCGCGCCATCTTGCCCTTGTCACGCCGTCGCTCGTCAACCTTGTGCATGTCCTCTTCGATGAATGACTCGATGTAGCTCATCGGCAGGGCTCGGGCGCTCTCGGGCGAGACGTCAATCGCCGCCGGCCAGCCGCCGCGCACAACTATGAATGCGACGTCATCCGGCGTGGCACCACGAGAAAGCCCCTCGACCTGGCTCTCCCCCTTGAACAGGGCTTTGAGTGAGACCTCGCATGTTGACTCGCCCGATTCGGACAGCGTCATCGTCCTCATGTCGATGCGCTTGATGCGTCCGACGCCGCTGTGACTCGGCTTGTGATGACGGGGGGTCGACGAGCCCGTGAGGATGAACTTGCGCTCCTTGCCGGTCTGGTCGATTGCCGAGCGAGCCATGTCCCAAAGCAGCGGCAGCTCCTGCCACTCGTCGATGAGGTGGGGAGACTCCCCGCGCAGGGCGAGCGACGGTGCGGCGGCGAACACGCCGAGCGGAGAGGGGTTCTGCTCGGTGGGCATGAGCGTCGCCTCGCTGTTGGCGTGGTTGCGTCCGCTCCACGTCTTGCCGCAGTACTTCGGTCCGCGGATGAGCGCACCACCAAACACGGACAGGGCTTCGTCTATCGACTTGTCCACGCATCGTGGCCTGTATGACGGGTTTGCAAGCGACCCATAGCCCATCTATCATTGTCCTCTCTACTAGATTCTCTATTTTGCGACCATTATACTCTACGTTTTGCGACTGCATAACTCTGCGTTATGCGGATAGATTATTCTACGTTTTGCGGCCGTCCAACTCTAAGGAAGCCGTCGTTTGACGAGAACGCGAAGAGGCTGGGAATACAGCTGCTCGCGTTTGGCT
>CACXZL010000505.1 GCA_902772085.1 uncultured Coriobacteriaceae bacterium
AGGCCAAGCGCCCATATCATACGAACTGTGACCCTGAGCGCACGGCTAAGAACGTGATATTGGTCGGGTGTGAGGACACGCAGACGGCGTTTGATGCCATCTTTGCGGATGCCGTGGACGAGTACAACGCGAAGCAGAAGCGCAAGGACAGGCGCATAGATAGCTACTGGCGCAAGTGCCAGGCGGACCAGAAGATGCATGAGCCGATACTCGAATACGTCTTTCAGGTGGGGGACAAGGACAACCACCCAGACGATGACGAAGCCATCGAGATTTTGACGGACGCGTTCGAGCGGTGGCAGGCGGACAACCCCAATATGCACGTGCTTTGGGCGACGATCCACATGGACGAAGCCACGCCGCATATGCACGTGTGTTTCGCTGGCACGTCCAAGGGTCGCAAGAACGGCCTGTCGCTGAAAGCTGGCATGGACGCCGCGTGGCGTGAGCAGGGGTTTCGTTCGACCAAGCAGACGCCGAGCGTAAAGACACAGTGGCAGGAAGCGCAGATGGACGCATTAGCTGACGTGCTCGAACACCACGGCCACACGCGCGCGAAGGGCAAGGGTGACAAGCGCAAGCACGAGCCGGTAGACGTGTTCAAGCAGAATGAGCAGCTACGAGAAGAGCAGGCACGGCTAGAGCGCGAGGTCACCGAGTTGGCGGCAAAGGCACAAAAGGCACGTGTCGACATTGCACGTGCTGAAGCTGTTGCAGTTGAGCTTGACGAGCGCGAACGTGCGCTCCGGCCGGAGAAGACGATAGCGGACCTTGCGTGGCTCCCGGACGAGGATACGGAGATCGATGAGAACGGCAGGGCTCGTCCGCGCAAGAAGGAGCCAAAGCTCCCCGAGAACGACCCGACGCTCCCGAAGGAAACTCGTGAGCTGGCCAAGGCCAATCGCATAAGGGCGCAGGCGGACGACATTCTCTCGGAGACCTCGCGCACACGCGTCGTAACCACGATTGAAAAGCTCTATGTGGCTGCCGTGAAGGATGGCCGCACCGTGGACGCGGCGTACTACCGCACAGTCCTTAAGTCCATGTATCCCGATTGGGAATACAAGGGGGAGAATAATGAATAATTAAAACCTTTCAACCTTTCAACCTTTCAACTTTTCAACCTTTCAACTCTTCAACCTTTCAACCTTTAAAATGAGTCTTTCAGTTGGTATTGTAGGTCTCCCAAACGTCGGCAAGTCCACCTTGTTCAACGCTCTCACCAAGAAGCAGCAGGCCGCAGCCGAGAACTATCCGTTCTGCACGATTGAGCCGAACTCCGCCATCGTCGAAGTCGCGGATCCGCGGCTTGAGGCGCTCGCGAAGATCGTAAGCCCCCAGCAGATAATCCGCGCGACGGTTGAGTTCACCGACATCGCCGGTCTCGTCAAGGGCGCGTCGAAAGGCGAGGGGCTCGGAAACAAGTTCCTCGCGAACATCCGCGAGTGCGACGCGATACTTCATGTCGTGCGCTGCTTTGAGAATGACGATATCATCCATGTCCAGGAAGGCGGCAACAAGTCGGCGCCAATCGATCCCGTGGGTGATGCGGAAGTCATCGAGACGGAGCTTGTCCTCGCCGACATGGAGCAACTGCAGAAGCGCTATGACCGCATCAAGAAGGAGGCGCAGGCGAAGCCCGCAATGCGCCCGGAGGCCGAGGCATGCGCGGCGCTTTTGAAGCACCTCGAGGAAGGAAAGTCCGTCCGCTCGTTCCCGAGGAAGGAGGGCGACGCGATTCTTGACGTCCTGAAAGAGCTCCATTTCCTTACCGACAAGAAGGTAATCTACTGCGCAAACGTCGCCGACGACAACGTGACTGGCGAGGGCAATGCGCATGTGGAGGCGCTTAAACAATACGCCGCGAAGGAGGGTGCCGAGTGCGTCGTCGTATGCGCCCAGATGGAAGCAGACCTCGCGGGGCTTTCCGATGCCGAGGCAAAGGAATTCCTCGAAAGCTATGGTCTCACCGAGTCGTCGCTCGACAGGACTATCAAGCTCGCATACCACACGCTGGGTCTCGCGAGCTTCCTCACTGCGGGGCCGAAGGAAGTCCGCGCGTGGACCTTCCGCCGTGGCTGGAAGGCGCC
>CACXZL010000506.1 GCA_902772085.1 uncultured Coriobacteriaceae bacterium
CGGCCGCCTCTTCTGCGATCTTCGACAAGAGTTTGTCGGGCTTGCCCTGCAGCAACTTGGCGGTATAGCTCCTCTGTGGATCTGCGTCCCAACGGCCATGCAGTGTGGCACACAGGCTCTCTAGCGTCTCGCCTATATCTCCGTCATGCACGTTTGCAGTTCTCTCCCCCATGGCTATGCTCCCTTCAGCTCACGATAGAAACAACTTCTGTGACCGGTATGGCAGGCAGGACCCGGCGAGTCCACCTCCACCACGAGCGTGTCGGCATCGCAGTCGATGAGGACACGCTTTACCTGCTGCATGTTTCCACTGGTAGCGCCTTTGTTCCAAAGCTCTTGGCGCGATCGCGACCAAAACCATGTGGTACCCGTCTCAAAGGTAAGTCGCAAGCTCTCCTCGTTCATCCAGGCCACCATGAGCACTTCTCCGGTATCGTACTGCTGCACGATGGCCGGAATGAGGCCTGCTGCGTCGAGCTTAAGCGTTATATCTCCAAGCGATATTGCTTCCACCTTTTTGCTCCTTTCCACAACCAAAAAAGTGTACGCGCGAAAAAGTCGCTACGACGCAACGCGCGCGCATGCTCACGAGAAAGACGGATTAGCCGCCTGCTCCAAGACGTGTACGAAAGACAGCACGCCATGCAACAGGCCAACAAGTAGAGGCGTCCCTTTGCGTAACTAGAAGTCCAAGCGCACGGGAATTCCCTGAGATGCCATGTATTCCTTCACCTGGCGAACGGAGAAGACGCCAAAGTGAAAGACGCTTGCGGCAAGCACGGCATCCGCCTCGCCCTCGAGAATTCCCTCCGCAAAGTGCTCGAGCGTGCCCACGCCACCGGACGCGATGACCGGAATCGGCACCGCACGAGCCACCTTGCGCGTGAGGGCGAGGTCGAAACCCTCCTTCGTCCCGTCGCGATCCATGCTCGTGAGCAAGATCTCACCCGCACCGCGACGTGCCGCCTCCTCCGCCCAGGCCACGGCATCGATTCCCGTGGCAACGCGCCCGCCGGCAAGGTAGACCTCCCACTCGTCGACCTTGCCGCGGCGCTTGGCGTCGATGGCGCAGATGACTGCCTGACTGCCAAAGGCCGCAGCTGCCTGCGTAAGCAGCTCAGGATGCTTCACGGCAGCCGAATTCACCGAAACCTTGTCTGCCCCGGCGGCGACCATCTGACGCATACCGGCCACGTCACGAAAGCCACCACCCACGGTATAGGGTATACGCAGCTCGGCACTTGCATGCGAGGCAAGGTCGATAGTCGTACTGCGGTCGTCCGAGGTCGCCGTGATATCGAGAAACACCACCTCATCGGCACCCTCGGCATCGTATGCCCGGGCAAGCTCTACTGGATCGCCCGCGTCCACAAGGTCAACGAAATTGACCCCTTTCACCACGCGCCCGTCCTTCACGTCCAGGCACGGTATCACTCGCTTCGTAAGCATGGCATTCCTTCCCTTCGCGTGCATAAACCACAGAATTGTAGCACGGAAGGCAAAGCCAGGCGTTTGGACAAGCACCACAGGAAGTTTTGTTCAAACGCCCAGCGTTACACTCCCCAATCGAGAGCCCGGATTATGTTTCGACGCGCAGGAAGGTCTTTAAGCACATATTGCCTAAGCAAGGGTATGGCAAACATCACGAAACCATGCGCCGGAGCTGCGATAATGCCCAAACGCAACAGCGAGTCACGTTGCCTGCTCAGCCCGGCCGACGTCTTGCCCATTTTTTCGGCAATCTCCGCAGACTTTACCATGGAACGGTCTCCCATAGCCGAGGACATAGCCTTTAAGTAATCGCGCTCTGCAACTGTAAGCTCGTCAAGCATAGGATCCAGCGCGCGACGCTCATTGTCTCTTCGCTTTGGCGAATGAGGTTTCGCGCCAGGAGCTCCACGGTATTTTCGGAGCTCAAATCGATGACCTTGCGTCCGTTCCTTTGCGCCGCGCGAGACAGCTGCTCAAGTAGGGCGGTTTTTCCACTGCCACGCGTGTGCATAGGCGGACACGTGTCACACAAATAAAACACATGGCTCGTCGTACCCCACAATCAAAGAATCGTGAGTGACGAGCTTCATGT
>CACXZL010000507.1 GCA_902772085.1 uncultured Coriobacteriaceae bacterium
ACTTGTTGTCCTTGCCGGTGGGTTCGGGAATGGCCACCAAGCCGTCGACCGTCACGTCGGGGACGGCGTCTTCGCAAGTGAAGTAGAGCTTGAGGATGGTGTCCGACTCGAGCGTCAGCGTGACGCCGGTGACCGCGACGCCCTCCGGCGCGGCTCCGGACAGGGTCGCCTTATGTGCCGCCACTTCGCCGGAGGTGGCCGTGACGTCGGGCAGCGCGTTGATCCCCTCGGGCAGCACCTTCTCTGGGTACTTCCACCTGACGGCGTACGCGCAGTAGGTGTAGGTGGCCTTGACCTTCGCCTTCCAGCCCTCGTCGAGCGGGGAGCCCTCGGAGAGCGCGTCCCGGCAGTACCCGTAGACGCTGTAGGCCATGGCGTCGCCCTCGAGCCGCTCGCCCTTCGAGTCGTGGAGGGCCAGCTTGCTTCCGTCCCCGTCGACCAGCGTCAGGGTGACGTCCCTGTCGGTCCAGATCGCGGCGACGGGGTAGCTCGCCACGTACCTGCCCCCCTCGTCCTTCGAGAGTTCGGCGAGCTCATACTCCACCCTGCCCTGGGGACCGTCCATGACGGCCTTGGCGCCGGCGGCCATGGCCTCGGGGACGCCGAGGTGGAAGTTCAGGCCCAGCTTGCCGCCGAGCTCGAGGTTCGCGGAGAGCACCCTGGCGACGTCCTCGGCGAGCGTGTACTCGACCTCGGCGGTCGCGCCCCCCGCCGTGACCGAGGCGGTGTAGGTCCCCGGCTCCATGGGGGCTCCGCCAAGCACCGTTTCTCCCCGCCTGTAGACGATGGCGTCGTCGTATGCGCCGGCGAACGCCTCGTCTCCGGATATCGCTATCGTTGCGGGCTTGGGCTGGCCGTCCACGGTGAGGTCCGCGGGCGCGACGATGGTCAGGGTCTCGCTGGGCTCCACGCAGACGCCCTCCTCAACGCCCTTGCAGGTCGCGGTGATGGTCGCGCCATCGGCGGCGTAGGCCCAGGAATGGGCGTGGGGTACAGCCGCATAGAGCGAGACGTCGTCGAGGCCGACGCCGAACCCATAGTTGGAGGTCGCCTTGAAGCCGATCTGGACAATCGCCGGCAGCACCCCATCGGGAAGGCTGAGCGTCAAATTCGTCCAGGAGTCGTGCCCCTCGCTGGTGGAAAAGAGCTCTTCCCAGGCACCTCCACGTACACGGTAGTACACGCCGAACCCGTCAACATCGCTACCCCAAGGGCGATTGATGTACCAGAGATCCAGTATCGCAGAGGCGAGGCCGCTCAAATCAAACTCGGGCGTGATGAGCCAGGTCTCGCCTTCGCTCGAATCTTTTTTAGCTATGAAGTTCTTGTCTCCACCGTGAGCGCCCGTTTCATCCGAGCGATCGCCCGTGCCTACCGTCCAGACATAATCGTCAACGTCGCCGCTGGTCGTCCAGCCGTCGGGCAGCTGGCCGCTTTCGCCGCCCTCGCTTATGTTCGTACCCATTGCCCAGAGCGCGGTCAAGGTGATGCCCTCCGTGATGGGGGTGGAGAAGTCAAATTCGCTGCCGTTCTTGGTCCAACACAGGAACATGTATCCGTTCCTGACAGGCATAGTCGGCGCCGTCGCGCACGCGCCAGGAAGAACGTACTGCGTGTCGACGATGCTGCCACCATTGGAATCGAAGGCCACGGCCACGGCGTCGCTCCACTGGGCCGTGAAGGTCGCGCTCTCGGACATCGTGACGGGATCGCCGGGCTGGTACATGCTCTCGTCCAAGCTGGAAAGCCAACCGGAGAAGGCCTTGCCCGTTGGTGGTGTGAAGCCGCGGTCGGGCAGGGTAATCTTCTCGCCTGGCAGGACTGTCATGGGCTGAGGGCCCTCGCCCACCGCCCCGCCGCCGTCGAAGCTGGCGGTGCACTCGCGCAGGACCGAGAGCACGAACGGGCTCGCCGACGTGCCAGAACCACCGGTGACTTCTATGCCGTACGGTTGGGTGGAGTCGCTGTCGGTAAGATATAGTTTGGTCGATGCGCCGTCGGAACCTTCTAGCCCAAAAGCATGCTTATTGGAATCCGACAGGTATTCATCGTATGTTAACGTTCTCTCCCCCGTGAGCGAGCC
>CACXZL010000508.1 GCA_902772085.1 uncultured Coriobacteriaceae bacterium
CTGGTCCTTGGGCAGGTGCAGGATGGACGAACAAGCCCAGATTCCGTCGTAGGCATCGACGTCGGCGAGGTCCTGGAACAGCTCGTTGCGCACGGGTATACCGGTGAGTTCCGCTGCATATCGGCACAGCTTGGGCGAGCCGTCCGTGGCCGTGACGTCGAAGCCCGCGCCGAGGAACGCCTTCGTGTCGCGCCCAGACCCGCACCCGAGGTCGAGTATGGTTGCCCCGGGCGCGAGCAGCGAGGTGAAGCGCCGCTGCATCGAAGCGAACTCCACGTTTCCCGTGGACGCCGCGAACTCCGCCGCATGTGCGGCGTAGTAGACGAGGGTTGGGTTGGCGGAGGTGGTCACAGGCACTCCCTTCGTCGAGGTGACACGTGAGCGAGTATACCCCAACGTAGGGGTGTGGGTCGGGGAGTGCGCGCCTCGCTTGACTTTCCGGTGGCTCGTGCCGGTGTTGCTTGACGTTACAGGATGCTGGAAATGCTGGTCGCTACTACGGTCGCTGAAGTGATACCATGGGCTTTGTTGAGAGGGAAAGGAAGGCACATATGGACAGCAAAGTCATTCTGGTGATTCTGGCAGCGATTGGCATCATGACCATCTGCGCGACGATCTTTCGCAGCTTCTGGTTCGCGCTGATCGGAGGCGGCCCGCTCATGCTGGGGATTGTGGTTGTCTGCATATTCCTGCTTGGCGTTTTCGTCGGCTCATCGATGAGGAAGTAGCAAACGATGGCGGGCGGCTCTTGGCGGAACTCATACCTGAACCACCTCTTCAAGGTCGCGAAGGGCGAGGAGCCCAACGTCTTTGCGATGGCGTCCCACCAGCCGCGGGGTGCCGGACACATGGGCGAGTACCTTACCGAGTACGCGCTCGCGCACGGCGGGCTGCCGGGACGCATGCGCCTGTGGTCGAACGTGCTGGTGCCGAAGGACGGCGCGGTGGTGGACGAGACCGAGCTCGACGTGCTCATGCTGCACGAGCGCGGGGTCTTCGTCTTCGAGTCGAAGAACTACTCGGGCTGGATCTTCGGCTCCGAGGGCCAGCGCATGTGGACCCAGTCGCTGAACAGGGCCACGAAGGAGCGCTTCTACAACCCCGTGATGCAGAACGCCGCACACGTGCGGGTACTGTCGAAGCGCCTCGTCGTGCCGGAGCGCGACTTCGTGAGCTACATCGTGTTCTCCGACCGCTGCGAGCTCAAGAAGGTGCCCGCCGACGGGGAGGGATATCGCATCTGCCACCGCGACGACCTGCTGCGCCTTGTGCGCAGGGACCTGGCGAGCCGCGACGTGGCCTTCAACGGCCTGCAGTACTCCACGCTCGAGCAGCGTATCAATGAGCTGGCCGCCGCATCCACCGACGAGGCTCAGGCGTTCCACGCGCAGGACGTGCAGGTCGCACAATCCGGCAACGTGTGCCCGCGCTGCGGCGGCAGGCTCGTGAGGAGGAGCGGCAAGTACGGCGAGTTCTTCGGCTGCGAGAACTTTCCGAGATGCAGGTACACGCGAGATGCGGGATAGCCTGGAATTCGCGTCGGCTAGGCAATAGAAGATAGACAAGGCGCTTGTCTCGGAGCGGACGGAGAGCCGCGTGAAGAATGTGTATCGACCGAAGCCCGACTCTGCGGTGGGCAAAGAATCAGCCTAGACAAAACCCCAAAGGCGGTTAAAAACTGAAGGGTTTCCACCGAGCGAAGCTCGTATAGAAACCCCTCTGCAAAACGGTATTACCCGTTTTTTGTTGTGCGTATCGATTATGCCCAAAAATCGAATTGGTCAACACTTCGTTGGCAGATTCGGTGGGAAACCACGCTTTGATCGCCTTGGTTAAAAATCCGAATCCCGAGATCACCTGCGTGTTGCCGTTGTACCACGCTATGTCAGCAATGGTGGGGAAGTACGTGATCCCCAGGGACCAGTAAAATCAAGTCGCCAAGGATGGTCTTGGCGCATGTGAACGGGTCCTCGTGCGGTCATACGCCGATGCGCTGCGGGCGGTACGATGATTTTGAACTGATGAGGTAATACTCCGATATCGGAGTATTACCTCATCAGTTCAAAATC
>CACXZL010000509.1 GCA_902772085.1 uncultured Coriobacteriaceae bacterium
GACCCTGGGCCTGAAGCTGGCCGATGATCTTCCCCACACCCCCGCAGGCCGTCTTTGCCAGCAAGGACACCGACGCCCGCTACCTCAATGCGCGCTACTCTCTCTGCGATCGCGACCTCAACAACATTATCTGCACGTTCACGGGCTTCTTGTTGGACTTCTGCCGCTATGTCGAGAAGAACTGGGAGCTCTTGGTCGATGACATTGAGCACGGCACCATCAACGAGGAAATTGAGCTTCCCGACGAGACGCGCGCGGAACTCTCCGCAAAGCTCGAGCCAATGCCCGAGCGTGCGGCCGAGCTGAGGGCCATCTTCGAGCAGGGCTTCGACACGCCGTTCATGCCCAAAGTATGGCCGAATCTGCGCTATGTCTCGGGCGGCGCATCCGCAGGATTCGCCCGCTATACCAACGAGATTCGCAATCGCTACCTCGGCACTGACGTCGCCTTCTACTATCGCGGTATCTCAGCATCCGAGGGCGTCTTTACGGTCCCCACCAAATTGGCCGATCATGCCTCGGCACTCATTCCCGACTCGCTCTTCTTCGAGTTCATTCCCGAAGACGACGAGAATGCCAAGCCGCTCACAATGGACAAGCTCGAGGTGGGCAAGAAGTACGAACTTGTCATCTCCAACCACTCCGGCTTATACCGCTATCGTATGAAGGATGTCCTGCTGGTGGTGGGCTACCACAACGCCACGCCGATGGTCGAATTCCAATATCGCATCGACAAAACCGTAAGCCTCATGGGCGAGAAGACCACCGAGCAGGCATTGCGTGTAGCTGCCGAGAAGACGGCGGAAGACTGTGGCTTTATGCTGGTAGACAATTCGGTATATCCAGACGACGAAGACGTCCGGTACGTCTACATTATGGAGATTGACCGCGTGCCGCAGGACCTTACCGAAGAGGAGGTCTACGCCAGCCTCGCGAAGAACCTAGCCGAGGTCAACCCGTCCTACGGTGACAAGATCAGGAGCGGACTCATCAAGCCGGTGAAGATTCTCTTCTCGCAGCCAGAAACCTACGTGCTTTACAAGGACACCATGCTCCTGAAGGGTAATCCCATCACCCAGCTCAAACCCGTGACCGTCATTGGCAACGAGATGCAGAAACGATTCTTCCTCACACTTGTCGACGACTTTGAGGAGATCAAGGCTCAGTGCCCGAAGTAAGGGAATGACTACCACGGAGTGATCGCATATGCGCGCCAAAGGGTGACTTCCTTTGGCGCGCTTTCTTTAGGAACCGCAGGGAATAGCCTGCGATTCTGGCGGATTCGCATGGCACATCCGGCGGTTGCCGCAGGTCGACGTATACCCCGTACGATTCCCTCCTCCGCACGCCGCTTGCACACGTGCGGACCTCGTCAGAAGCGCAGCTTATATACCGGCGGTCTTAGCTGCTGAAATGTTTGACATCTAGCACTGCTTCAGCAGGCGCGTGAAGAACTCCACAGAGCGACGAAGGGCATCCAAACGTATGCGCTCGTTGTTGCCATGGATGGTGCTCATTTCTTCTCTGGTGATGTCGTATGCAGAAAAGCGGTACACGCGATCCGATATGCGCCCATAGTGGCGACTGTCCGAACGCGCCATCATGAGACCCGGAGTCACGATACAGTCGGTCCAAGTGTCTGCCACTGCGCGCGCAATGCGACGGTATCCCTCGCAATCCGTTATCGAGACGCGGCTTGGCTCATTGCCTTCGAGAAGGCGTATGCTCACGCGATCGTCGTTTATCGTCTTCTTGAGGTATGCGAGCACACCGTCAATGGAGTCGCCGGGAATAACGCGAATATTGGCAACCACGGAGGCGATGGGAGGGATGACGTTATGGGCCGGACTGCCTTCCATCTGGGTGAAGGCTATGGTGGTGCGCACTACGGCATTGGGGTTGCCACCTTGCGTCCGGGTAAAGAGGTCAATCACCGGTGAAAAGAGGTCCAGATTGGCGATGATTGCACGAGGCACGAGCGATGTATGGCATCCCACAGTGTCGAGCAACTCGCGGACAGGATCCGAGAGCCTCATGGGCATGGGGTGAGCCTCAATCGAGTTGACAG
>CACXZL010000510.1 GCA_902772085.1 uncultured Coriobacteriaceae bacterium
TTGTCAACGCCTCAGCCGCGGTGCGCGAGGTGTTTGACGTGATGGGCTTGACTGACATCCTCGACATGTAGGGGAGGCCCCTCGGGACGTGGCGGCGGCACTCCGCATGACACCGCGGCACTCGCTGCCGCGACCACTCCCTCAAGGTGGGCGAGCACAAAGTGATGTCGTTGCTGGTCTTGGAACGGCGTGCTTCCATGTACGAGCAGCTTTCCTGCTCCGCATCCCTCAGCATCGGCCCAAGGAACTCGTTCTCTCCTTGGGCCGTTTGTCTTGTTAGCTTCTTGATGAGCTGTCACGGTGCAGGAACAGCGGTCTCATCGAGCGCGCGTAGATCGTGTTATGAGGTCAGATATCTTACGAGTTTCGTTTTCTTGAGGACGTGCGCAAGCGGGAGTCCAAGCGCATACATTACAACGGCCTCGCCCACACCTATGGAGACGACGCCAAAGAGAAACATAAGCGCATATGAGCCTGCGGGGGAGATGTTTGTAAAGGGTATGACGTAGAAGTCTGTACTCTGGGGCATGAGGGGGAGATACGCCGAAATGATTATGGCGTTGGAGATCACCGGTCCCGCAGCTGCGATGAACGGGCGATCACGGTACTTCCACGTGAATCTCGCGCCAGCGGCAGTCGCAAGTGATCCAAATACCACATCAAACACGCTTGCGTTGCCGAAGTTTGCTTGGACGACAAATGCAATGGCAACGTTGGCGACCAGTGGTCCTAAGGCGCTTATTGCGGGGCGCTTGTGCATCGTCCAAGTGAAGAGATGCTGCGGGGCATTGCAGACGCGATGTCGTGGATTCCCGCAGACATATCAGAACGAATGACACGAGCTTCAACATCATGGCGTCTCCTTTGGGTTACGCCTATGCCACTCTCAACGCTGATGCCTTTGCCTTGAATCATGGTTATGAGGCCATGTGCGCCTTCTTCAACTATTACCAAGCCGCTACCGAATACATTGCAGCACGCTAGGTTAGGAATGAGCATGTTGGGACGAGAAGCTAGCTTTGTCGGCGGCTAAAGCAATGACGGGGGAGTGTAAACACCTGCTAAAATCAATACATGTTACGCGTCGATGGGGGATTCTCATGATTAAGCTCGTTCTTTCTGATATGGACAACACGCTTATCCCGTTCGGAAGGGAGCGTGTTTCCGAGCGGACGATTGATGCCATACACGCCTGTCAGGAACAAGGCATCGACTTCGGTCCCACGACGGGCCGCGATCGTGCGGAACTGGCAAGCTTCTTCGGAGGAGACAGGAGCTGCTACAACACGGCAGTATGCGTCAACGGCCAGAAGGTATACTACCTTAGGTCACTGGTCTTCGAACGCAACCTTGACCGAGATTCGCTGAGACAGGCGGCTCGCTACGTGCAGTCCATTCCTGGCTGTGCCTTCGTTACGTATCGTTCTGATGGCCTCGGTGACTGGGTGGGTATCAGCCGCGAAGAGATGGGCCCAATGTACGATAGGGCCTTCTTGGCTGGTGGCATGCATCACGATGAGCTCCCGGTGTATCCCGTGGCGAAGGCGGGCGTCATTTGCATGGAAGGGCAGGATGCCATTGATTGCCTTCAGGCGGAGCTCGAGTCGTCGTTCCCTGCGTTTGCCTTTCCGAACACGGTCGTGAACTGGATGGACGTGTCAATCAAAGGCTGGACGAAGGTCGAGGGAGTAAAGGCCCTTGTAAAGACGCTCAGGCTATCGCTCGACGAAGTGTGTGTCTTTGGTGACGCAGACAACGACCTGACGATGCTTTCGTACATCCCGAACTCATGTGCGATGGCGAACGCGAACGACAACGCCAAGGCTGTCGCGCGCTGGCATGTGGGAGCCTCGGCCGACGACGGCGTGGCGATTGCGCTCGAGCAGATTGCCGAGGCGGCGCGTCTCTGCAACGAGCGTGGAACTGAAGACATACTGCCGGCATTCATGCAATAGGTGCGTGGAACAGACGATATGACCCGAACCGACGGACCTGGGAGGTCCTGCCGAAGGTATTGAAATGGGGCCTCCCTTGCCGCACAATGTCTGACTTCTCCAATGTTGG
>CACXZL010000511.1 GCA_902772085.1 uncultured Coriobacteriaceae bacterium
GTTCCGCTTCCTGGAGACCAAGCTGAACGAGGACACGGTGGAGCTGGCCAGGGGCTGCGACGCGGTGTGCGTGTTCGTGAACGACACGGTCAACGCCGCTGTGATCGAGAGGCTGCACGAATACGGCGTCAAGCTGATCGCCCTGCGCTCTGCCGGCTACAACAACGTGGACGTGCGAGCCGCCTTCGGCAAGGTCCACGTCGTCCATGTGCCCGCCTACTCGCCCTATGCCGTGGCGGAGCACGCCATCGCGCTGCTGCTCACCTCCGTGCGCCGCACCCACAAGGCATATAACCGCACACGGGACTTCAACTTCTCCCTGAGCGGCCTTACGGGGTTCGACCTCCACGGGAAGACCGTGGGGGTCATCGGCACGGGCAAGATCGGGAGGATCTTCATCGACATCTGCCGCGGGTTCGGGATGCACGTCATAGCCTACGACCGCTTCCCCGTCCAGGACGGCGGCATCGAGTACGTCTCCCTGGACGAGCTGTTCGCCCGCAGCGACATCATCTCCCTGCACTGCCCCCTGACGGAGGAGACCAGGCACATGATCGATGCGGACGCCATAGGCAAGATGAAGAGGGGCGTCGTGATCGTCAACACGTCTAGAGGCGGGCTCGTCGACGCGGAGGCGCTCCTCGAGGGCATCAAGGCGCGCAAGATTGGCGCAGCCTGCCTGGATGTGTACGAGGAGGAGGCGGACATCTTCTTCGAGGACCGCTCCGGCCACATCCTAAACGACGACCTGCTGTCGCGCCTGATCTCCATGCCCAACGTGATCGTCACCTCTCATCAGGCGTTCCTGACGGCAGAGGCGCTGGACAACATCGCGGAGACGACGGTGGGCAACATCCTGTCGTGCTTCGAGCGCGACGGCATCTGCGACAACGAGCTGTGCTACCGCTGCGACAACATCGAGCGGTGCCGCAAGGACCGAAAGGAGAGGTGCTTCTGAGGGGGCTTGACCATGAAAGCTCATCGCAAACGAAGCTTTTCAAATTCATTCCTCGCCGAGGGGCGGGAGCCCTCCCCGGTGAATCCGAACGTGTACCTCTGGTGGGCCATGAGCGCCCCCGTCAACCAAGTGGACTGCCGTGGACGCGCATGCCCCCGAGGGGACTCGCGTGACCGCGGATGAGGCGGTTATAGGCCGAGCGGGGGCGCTGACGTTGGGGGGAGGTGCCGAAGCATCTGTAGGTATCCCGCAGTATCCGCTTCACGGAATTGCCACGAACCGGCACCTCGGCGGCGTCTTGCAATGGGCCCCGGTGGCATGGGCGGGCAGTCGAGTGCCCTTTTGTCTGTGTCCAGGGCCGAACCATCGCGCCCGGGATTTAGATGGACCTCGATGCTGGGGAGTCCGATGTCTTGTCGCACAGTCTGCCCACGCCCGACCATCCCCTCGCCATGCAGAGGCAAGCGACATCCAGCATGTCCGGGCGCACGTGCGCGCCCTCGGACTGGCTTGATTAGAGGATACTAATTGCCCTGGACACAAATTGACAGCTGACCGCTGCCATACGGCAGCTAACGCCTCCGCTCGGGGCTTGCGAGAGCGACGCTGGCGGCCTGCTTGTTGATGAGGATCTTCCTGCCTACGCGTTCGTGGGGGAGCCTCCCGCTCTCGATGAGACGGTAGACCCTTCGCCTGTCGACTTGGAAGTAGAGCTCAACTGCTCGCACGTCGAGCCAGATGTCCGAGTCGGGCATCGATGAGTTGGCGAGCGAAAGCCTGTCAAGGTCCGCCTTGCACCGCGGGTGCAGGCGGTCCTCCTTGATCGCCCTTCTGATTGAAGCGTCTATCCCGGCCATCTCGTTCTCCCTCGTCATGAGGTTGTCCCGTAAGGGGAGGGCGGTCCCTTTATAGAGCCTGGAGATGTCTGCTGCACGCTGCATGGGATGACCAACTATCACGTGCAATCAGACGGTATCCGCATCACAGAACCTGCACGATTGTTGCCCCAGAGAAACTGCCGAGTTTGCGCAGTTCAAGCACGCTGCTTGTGGCCACTTGTGGCCAGTTTGTGGCCATAGACAAAGAAAAAGGTCAGGGGAATTACAAGGTCAGGGGAATTACTCCCCTGACCTGCGATTTCATGGTCGGGACGACTGGATTCGAACCAGCGGCCTCACGGTCCCGAACCGTGCGCGCTACCAAACTGCGCCACGTCCCGACATAGTGCCGTATGTCAACTCTCCGGAGGGCACGTCTCCGGTGTCTCCGAACGACCGCCTGCGAACTCCAGTCGACCGTCCATCGACGCCCTGCGAATCGGTTAAGCGGCAGCGCCGCAAACCCGTTCCGCGCGGGTTTTGTGGCCACGTTTGTGGCCACGCTGTGGCCCATTTGTGGCCAACAACACACCAACGAGCCGTTTACCTGCGACTCCTCGGCTTTGGGAATTAGGTAGTGAAACTACGTTCCCTAGCTCCCGAACCGAGCGCTCTACCAAGCTGAGCCACGTCCCGTTGCGACGGATAATATTAGCAGAACTGAGCGCCCGCGCCAACCGTCGTTGTGGCACAAGACCACCATTTTCTCGTTTCCTGCGCATCTTCTGCCATGCGCGCTGCCGCCTCGTAGCTTCCGCAGAACGCAAAGACACAGCTGCCTGACCCCGTAAGCTGCGCC
>CACXZL010000512.1 GCA_902772085.1 uncultured Coriobacteriaceae bacterium
AGTGAGGCGGCAAAGACGAGGCAGAGAACCATGGCCAAGCGAAAACAATACCCCCTGCGCATAGACCCAGAGATATGGGAGGCGGTCCAGAAGTGGGCTGCCGATGAGATGCGCAGCGCAAACGGTCAGGTGGAGTTCATCTTGCAGCAGGCGCTTCGCGATGCGGGGCGCCTGCCTCGCAAAGGCGGTACGGAGCGCAAGAAGTAAGGGCTGAGACGGCGCATGCTTACAGTTCGCACCCCTGCCCCTGCACCAGCCAGCAGGTGGCGACTCATGAAGTGAACGAGCGCGGAGCCGCTTGCCGGCTGGAGCGGGGGCTCGAGATGTGCGCTGTAACGGCGTATGCTTTCGGGTTGGTAACGAGCCAACGAGCTTCGCATGGCATACGGTCTGGCGTGGTTATAATGGAGTTCCGTAAGAAGCGAGCGGAAAAGCGACTTGCGGGAGGCATTATGACCAAGCATATTTTTGTAACTGGAGGCGTCGTTTCGGCGCTTGGCAAGGGCATCACGGCGGCGAGCCTGGGCAGGCTGCTCAAGGCACGCGGGTACAGGGTCACCATGCAGAAGGCCGACCCCTACCTCAACGTGGACCCCGGAACGATGAGTCCCTTCCAGCATGGCGAGGTCTTTGTGACCGAGGACGGCAAAGAAACCGACCTCGACCTGGGACATTACGAGCGATTCATAAACGAGAACCTCACTTCGCAGTCGAACTTCACTTCGGGGCTCATCTACCAGGATCTCATCGAGCGGGAACGCAGGGGAGACTTCCTCGGGGGTACCGTGCAGGTCATTCCGCATGTGACGAATGCGATCGTGGATCGATTTCGTTCCATTGAGGAAGACACGGGTGCCGACGTGGTGATCACCGAGCTTGGTGGAACCATTGGCGACATAGAGGGCCAGCCCTTCGTGGAGGCGGTGCGGCAGTTCCGAAAGGAGAGGGGCTTGGGTGAGACGGCCCTCATACACGTGAGTCTCGTGCCCTATATCGCGGCTGCGCATGAGATCAAGACCAAGCCCACGCAGCATTCGGTGAAGGAACTGCGCAGCATGGGCTTGCAGCCTGATTTCATCGTGTGCCGCTCGGACCACGAGGTGGACGCGCAGGTGCGGGCAAAGATCGCAAGCTTCTGCGACGTGGACGCGGACTGCGTGTTTGAGAACTCGGACTGTCCCTCGATATACGACGTGCCTCGTCATCTTGCCGACCAGGGATTTGACGTCAAGGTATGTCAGAAGTTGGGACTAGAACCGCGCGCGAGCAACATGGACAGCTGGTACTCGTTCACCGGCGCACTGCACGAGGCGGAGGCCTTGCGCTCGGTCACCAAGGTTAAGGTGGTGGGCAAGTACACGCAGCTGCCCGATGCGTACCTCTCCGTGATCGAGGCACTGCATCACTCGGGCGTGTTTTACGGTCGCCACGTGGAGATAGATCTGGTGGATGGCGAGGCGCTCGATGCGGAAAACGTGCGAGAGGTACTGGGTGACGCGGACGGCATCCTCGTGCCTGGTGGTTTTGGGGTGCGCGGCATAGAGGGAAAGATCGAAGCCGTACGCTTTGCGCGGGAGAGCGGGATAGCCTTCTTGGGGGTTTGTTTGGGCCTGCAGGTGGCGGTGTGCGAGTACGCGCGCAACGTATGTGGCATGGAAGGGGCGAGCTCCACGGAATTCGACCCGGACTGCGCCTATCCGGTTATTGACTTGATGCGTGACCAAGAAGGGCTTGACGACAAGGGCGGTACCATGCGCCTTGGAGCATACCCCTGCACAGTGACGGAGGGTACCCTTGCGCGAGAGGCGTACGGAGAGGCTTTGGTGTACGAGCGCCACAGACACCGCTACGAGGTGAGCAACGAGCTTCGGCCGCGGCTTGAAGAGGGCGGCTTGGTCATCTCGGGTACGAGTCCGGACGGACGCCTCGTGGAGATGGTCGAGCTGCCCGAGTCGGTGCACCCATGGTTTGTGGCCAGTCAGGCGCATCCCGAGTTCAAGAGTCGTCCCAATGTGCCGTGTCCGCTCTTCCGCGAGTTTGTTCGCGCGGCCATCGCGCACCA
>CACXZL010000513.1 GCA_902772085.1 uncultured Coriobacteriaceae bacterium
GCCTTCTGCGAGGAGCAGAAGAAGTTCTTCGCGAAGTGGGAGGAGGCGAACGGCCCGATCGTGCAGCGCGAGTACGAGCTCGACGAGCCCATCCCCGAGGTCCACGAGCGCGTCTTCGCGCACTTCGACGAGATGAGCGCCGCCCTCAAGGATGCCGACAAGGGCGCCCGCGTCTCCAAGGTGGAGGCGCTCAAGGAGGCCATCCGCGCCGAGTTCACCGAAGACGAGCAGGAGGAATGGAACCGTCCCATCACCACGCAGCTCAAGGCCCTGGAGAAGCACGCGATGCGCCTCATGGTGGTCCAGACGGGCGAGCGCGTGGACGGACGCGCGTCCGACGAGGTGCGCCCGCTCATGGTGAAGTCCGACTACCTGCCGCTGGTGCACGGTTCGGGCCTCTTCCAGCGCGGCCAGACCCAGGTGCTCTCCATCTGCACGCTCGGTATGCTCAACGAATGGCAGCGCCTCGATACCATCGAGCCGGTAGACGGCAAGCGCTACCTGCATCACTACAACTTCCCGCCGTTCTGCACGGGCGAGACCGGTCGCATGGGCGCCCCGAAGCGCCGCGAGCTCGGCCATGGCGCCCTGGCCGAGCGCGCGCTGCTGCCCGTGATCCCCTCCGAGGATGAGTTCCCCTACGCCATTCGCGTGGTCTCCGAGGTCATGGAGTCCAACGGCTCAAGCTCCATGGCGTCTACCTGCGGATCCACGCTCGCGCTCATGGATGCGGGCGTGCCCCTGAAGCGACCGGTCTCCGGCGTGGCCATGGGCCTCATCCAGGAAGAGGGCAAGACCGTCGTCCTCACCGACATCCAGGGCGTCGAGGACTTCCTGGGCGACATGGACTTCAAGGTCTGCGGCACCACCAAGGGCATCACGGCCATGCAGCTCGACAACAAGGCGACGGGCCTCACTCCCGAGATCCTGCGCCAGGCGCTCATGCAGGCGCACGAGGGGCGCATGTTTATCCTCGACGCCATGCTCGAGGCCATTCCGCAGCCGCGTGAGGACACCAAGAACTCCGCACCAAAGATCCTCTCCCTCACCATCCCCGTCGACAAGATCCGCGACGTCATCGGCTCCGGTGGCAAGGTCATCCGCGGCATTCAGGACGACACCGGCGCGACCATCGACATCCAGGAGGACGGCACCGTCTTCATCGCCGGCGTCGCAGATGCGGCAAACGACGCCGCAGAGCGCATCAAGGCCATCGTGAAGGTGCCCGAGCCTGGCGAGGAATACACGGGACGCATCGTCGGCATTCAGCCGTTCGGCGCGTTTGTGGAGCTGTTGCCCGGCAAGGACGGCCTGCTGCACATCTCAAGGATGGCGAAGGGTCGCGTGGAGAAGGTGGAGGACGTGCTCTCCATCGGCGACGAGGTGCGCGTCCGCGTGATCGAGGTAGACGAGAAGGGCAAGGTGAGCCTTGACCGCGTCGACAAGCCGGATGCTCCTCAGGCTCAGGCCCATCACAAGGACCAGGAGCAGCGTCCTGCCCGTCGTACCCGTCGTCCCGGCGACAACGGCGGCGCGCCAGGCGAGCGCAAGCCCCGTCGTCGTCACGAGGCCAACTAAAAACGCAGGGCGCCCACGCATCCGACGCGGGCGCCCTTTTTCTTTCGTGTCGACGAACGCGCGCACGGCCGCGTCGACGTGGTTTTGTTCGCTCGCGGCATGCGCACGGTATGGGACGTTGTGCGAAATGATTGCGCCATACGTCATCCAAACGGCATCCTTACGGCGTGCGATGCCGGCAAGTCGAGCGCGTGGCGCGATGCGAAAGCGCGGTCTTCATCCAAAAGCCATACGCTCTGTTTCCTTTTTGTGCCCGGCATCGTCGTTTGTGCGCGATGCCAATATTCAGTACAATTGACGTTTAGACGCTCCGACCTCGCGTAGACGAGGTCTCATGATAGTTTGAACTGGTTGAAAGGACTTTCGATTCTATGGCAGGTAAGAAGACCCCGCTGAAGATCATTCCCCTTGGAGGACTGGACGGCATCGGCAAGAACATGACAGCCTTCGAGTACGGCGACGACATGCTGCTCGTCGATG
>CACXZL010000514.1 GCA_902772085.1 uncultured Coriobacteriaceae bacterium
TCGTCTTTTCCATGGTCTCCCGTGAGCAGCACCACAAACGGCTTGTGATAGATGATTGCCATGGCAAGACAATGGAACGAGGCCGTCACCACCAGATCCGCCGCGGCGATCTCTTCCAGGAATTCCCCAGGAGACATGGAAATGCACGGTTTGATTCTTCTGCTGGCCACTTCCCGCGGGGTTATCTGGGTACTGAGGACATGGAAGTCTTCGTCGGAAGCGTATCCCGTATTGAGGAAATCGGTAAGCTGACTTTGCCGGTTTGTGTAGAAGAAGATGTATCTCTTGCGTTGCGTTGCCGTCGCATCCCGCAGCTCGTCCCACTTGTCTTTGCCTGCGAGAAACACCGGGTCTAGCACCAGATGCGCCTGACGGCCCGCGACGTGCGCGATGATCTCTGCACCCACGCTCTCGCGCGTAGCCAGTCTATGAAAACGGCGGAGATAGGTTCCGTAGACGTCCTCCAGCTCAGGCGACAGCGCGCTGACCCCAAAACTTGAGGAGTAAGAGATCTTCTTTTGGTCATCATCGACAAAATCGAGGAGGAACGCCGTATCGCCGCCATTGTGGTGATGGTTCCAGACCTGATCGCTGCCCACAATGAACTTGTCATAGACGTCATTCGTGGCTCTCGCATCTTCGCTGGTTTCATACACACGTCTCGTGGTGCGAAGATGCTTTGCATAGAATGCGTCAAACCGCTCGGAGCGCTTCTTCATCAACGGCGTACCCACCAGCACCTTTGCCGCTCTGACAACGTCCTTGCGCTGCGTCGCCTGCGCGAGCTGATACCTCATGTCGTAGGCGCTTTTGCGGAATTTGTTTTGATAGTTGATGTACTCGCAATCGACGCCCAGCTGCTGCACAGCGCATTGCAGGCCATACGCCTGCAACGCAGCACCGTAGTTATACGCATTGTGGAAAGACAGCAGTGCTACCTTCATATCATTCACCTTTTGCAGAATTTATATAAAGCCTCTCCAGGCGCTCCGCTATGTCATCCCAGTTGAAGATTCCGCAGTTCTCGATACAGTTTCCCGACAAGGCGGCGTAGTCGCTCGTAATCTTCTTTACCGCGTCTGCAATCTCGTCGACGTCATCTGCCTTTACGCGATAGCCCACCGTTCCCTCGGGGAACGTGCCGTCAAATCCTTGGCCCCTCGTGTAGATGACTGGTACCCCTTGAGTCATCGCCTCCGCATACACGCGACCAAAGGTCTCGTTGAACGAAGGCATGATGAAGATGTCTGAGGCACGATAGTACTCGATCAGCTCTTCTTTTGTGAGATAGGATACCGTCGTCGTGGCTTGGTTGCCATCCAGCAACGACTTCACGTCATTGTCCAAGACCTGGCCTATGACCGTCAGGCGCGTATCCACTCCCTCGGCGTTGAGTTTGTCTACGACCTGCAGGGTCGTGCCCATGTTTTTGTTTTTGTCGATCTTTCCGACGCAGAGCAGCTCAAGCGGCGTGTGGACGTGCTGCTTTGGCTCGGCGACGTTCTCGAGCCAAAACGGCTCCAACCCGTTTGGTATGACGTCACACTTTGCCAAAACGGCATTTCGCTTCTCCCCCGGATAGCATCGATCCAAAAACGCATCTCTGTACGCCTCCGACAAAAACAAGACGCCCGATGCGCTGTCGACGATGGTTCTCGCAATGCTCCGAAACACGGGGATCTTGAGAAATACGTTCAAGTCGGTGTTTCGTACGGAAACAACGTACGGTATGCCAAACTTGCGATGGAGTCGGTACGTCGCCCATCCGCCGTTGAAAAGCGTGTGGCTATGGATCAGGTCGAAGTCGCGTACGTCGAGGCTTGTCTCTATGGCATGCTGTATCTTCTTCTGCTTTACGTGAAAGAAGAATCGGTCGTAGGCGTTGAAGCACTCCCTATGGATGACCTTATCGTCCATGATCGCCGCGTATTTCTGGTCTACCTCGGCACCCTTCACCACCGCGTTGAAGGCCATGACCTCATGGCCCCGCTGCTCGAGATAGTTCATCGAGTCACGAAACACCATCGCCCTATGATAATACGTGCATACATACAATAT
>CACXZL010000515.1 GCA_902772085.1 uncultured Coriobacteriaceae bacterium
CGCACGAACCAGGAGGGTGGTACCCTTGGAAAAGCAAAGAGCGATACGCGTCGTGTGTGGGTTGGGGAATCCGGGTGAGGAGTATGCGCTGACCAGACACAATGCGGGATTTGTTACCGTTGATGCGCTTGCGGAGCGGCTCGGCGCACGGTATTGGAAGAATCAGGCGGGGTGCCTCGCTACGACCGTGCAGGTAGACGGACGAGAAATCGTGATTGCAAAGCCTCAGGGCTTCATGAACACCTCGGGAGGACCGTTGTCGAAGCTTGCGCGGGAGATGAAGGTGCGACCCGAAGAGATACTGGTGGTTCACGACGAGGTGGACCTGCCAGCGGGCGAGGTACGCGAGAAGTTCGGCGGAGGACTCAACGCACACAACGGACTTCGCTCCATCAAGGCAAAACTTGGGACCGCTGACTTTGGACGTGTGCGCGTGGGGATTGGTCGTCCGCCCGGAAAGATGACAGTAGCAGATTGGGCCTTACGCAAGCTCAAGGGATCCTTTGCACAAGAGTTCCAAGTCACCTGCGAGCAGGCTGCCGATGTGGTGCTTCAACTGCTCATGCAAGATATGTGATAGGAGAATCCCATGGCAAAACCCAACGCGGACACGCCACGACTTGCCCTGCTCATTGACGCAGACAACATCTCGGCCAAATACCTTCCCACGATTCTCAATGAGATTCCGCGGCATGGCATCACAACCTATCGCCGCATTTATGGTGACTTCACTGACCCGCAGGCAGCTGGATGGCGTGACAAGCTGCTCGACAATTCGATTATGCCCATCCAGCAATTCAGTAATGTAAAGAACCACAAGCCCGGTGAACATGCCGGAAAAAACGCCACTGATTCGGCACTCATCATCGACGCGATGGACATCCTCTATGCCGAGAAAGTGGACGGATTCATCATCGTAAGTTCCGACAGCGACTTCACGCGGCTTGCGCAGCGCCTACGCGAGAGCAACAAGATCGTCGTCGGCATGGGACGCAACCATACCAGCATCTCATTTCGTCACGCCTGCACGAGCTTTGTAAACATCGAGTACTTGAGCAAGCTCGAAGAACGGCCAAACGTGAGCAACGACGTGTCTGACGACGCCTCCGACCAGACCGATGAGGGCATCACCACCACGGTGACGCTTACCGATGTGGAAGCCGTCGTTGCCGGCATCATACGCAACAACGACAGCAAAGGCGAGGAGACGATGCTCTCCGAAATCGGCGTCGGCCTGCACAACAAATTCTCGGACTTCGACGTGCGCAACTATGGATACACCCAGCTCTCCAAGCTGATCGGGGACATGAAGCGTTTCCAGCTCGAGAAGCGTGGAGACGTCCACACCGTCACGATCGCCCACGCCGGCGACGAGCAGGAGAAAGTGGCCGCATTCATGCGCAAGACCCTCAAAGAGGCGGGGTCAAACATGCAACTCTCGGCACTTGCCCAAGCCGTCTACGACCAGTTCACCGACTTCAAGCTCAAAGATATCGGATACTCGCAGTTCAGCCAGTTTGCCGACAGCATCGAAGGGGTGAAAGTGATCGGCGCCAAGCGCCAACAAGTACGTCTGGTAAAACAGCAGTAGGCTTTGCCTTTACACACCCTCATGACAGCGGGAGGAAACAATATGCACAAGTTGGTGAAACACGTTTTATTTGCCGCAGCTACGGCTACTTTGGCTGTGGTCGGCCTTACGGGATGCGGCATGAGCGAACCGCAGACCGCACAGGACGTCGCCATCCGTTACATCTCAAACCCGAACGCTAGCAACTTTCACTGCGACATCGATGTGAACTACCAGGTGTCCTTCCTTGGGCAGTCCATGGACTTTGTCACGAGGGTACATGCCGACACCGCGGGCAACGACACGCACGGAACCACCGAGACAAACACCTTTGGGAGCTTCGTCAACTCCGAGCTGTACTTGGTCAAGAACGAGAAGAACTACACCCGTTACCTGTGTTACAACCCGAAGGATGCAAACGCCACATGGACAAAGACCGATATCGCCGAGTCTCTGCTTACGAACCTGACGACCTCTCAAGACATCCT
>CACXZL010000516.1 GCA_902772085.1 uncultured Coriobacteriaceae bacterium
CTCGACCACTGCACGGTCAACCGCTTCCGCACCGAGCGGGTGCGGCCCGTCTTCGAGGAGGTGTTCTCCGAGGTCATCCAGCTCCTCGCGGACATGGGCCTGGTGACGCTCGACACCTACTTCCTGGACGGCACCAAGATCGAGGCTAACGCCAACAGGTTCACGTTCGTGTGGGCGAAGTCGACCAGGAGGTACAAGGAGCAGCTCCGGGCCAGGGTGCGCGCCCACCTCGCGGCCATCGACGAGATGGACGACGAGGAGGAGGCGCTGGCCCCCGACGACCCGTCCGAGATCGACTCCGAGGCCATCGCCGAGGCCGCGCGCAGGATCAACGAGCGCATCGGCCGCAAGGGCGTGGGCAAGCGCCCGAAGGACGAGGAGGGCAGGGCCCTGAGGAGGGCCAGCCGCATGCTCGAGGGTGAGTGGGCCGAGCGCATGGCCCGCTACGAGGAGCAGGAGAGGACCCTCGCGGGCCGCGGCAGCTACTCCAAGACCGACCGCGACGCGACCTTCATGCGCATGAAGGAGGACTCCCTCACCAACCAGACCAAGCCCGGATACAACGTGCAGGCCGGCACCGAGGGCCAGTTCATACTCGACGTCACCTGCCACCAGAGGCCCGGCGACACCGCGTGCATGGTCCCCCACCTGGAGCACGCCGAGGGGACCATGGGCCACCTGCCCTCCGAGGTCGTCGCCGACGCCGGCTACGGCTCCGAGCAGAACTACGCGTGGCTGGAGGAGCGCGGGTGCGACGCCTACGTCAAGCACAACGAGTTCTTCCGCGAGTGCAGGAACTCCAGGTGGCGCGAGGACCCGATGAGGCCTGCCAACTGGGCATACGACGGGGAGGCCGACGCGTACGCGTGCCCGGAGGGGCACACGCTCTCGTTCCGGAGGGAGGAGGCGACCAGGACCGACCTGGGCTACGAGTCAACCACCAGGGTGTACGTGGGCGAGGGCTGCCCGGCATGCCCCCTGCGCGGGAGGTGCTTCAGGTCGAAGGACCCGGAGGCGGTGCGCGTCCTGCGCGTGAACCCCACCCTCGACGCCTTCAAGAGGAGGGCATCGGAGATGCTGCACACCGAGCGCGGTTCGATGCTTCGCAGGCGCAGGTCCGTGGACGTCGAGACCATCTTCGGCGACATCAAGCGCAACTGGGGCTTCAGGCGGTTCCTCCTGCGCGGGCTCGAGAAGGTCGACCACGAGATGCGCATGGTCGCGATGGGCCACAACATCCGCAAGATGGCCTACGCGCTTGCGGTGTAGGGCTTGTTCCGCCCCTTGCGCACAAACGATGGCCCGCAGCCACAGCCGATTCTGTGATTGCGGGCCATCTGTTCAGGGGCTTTTGATACAGCCCCTTCATTTCGGTACTTGTTTGGTAAGCGGTAACTTTCTCGCGTATTGCAGGCACCCTTTTGCCGTGCGACCATAATCGTGACGCCGCGTTGCGCACCTTGACAAATGGGCGTGTCGATCCCCGGACTGGCGTGCATGCGTCTGGCGAACAAGGTTCCGACAAGGTCGGGGGCTTGTCGGAACCCGGTCGGAATCTAGTCGGAGCCTCGTCCCGCGATCCCCGCCAGGTCCACCACCGGCTCGCCGGCCGCCCCGAGCTCCTCGAGGAAGTGGCCGCCCGTCGCCCTGCAGGACTCGGGCACCTCCGGTGACCAGGGGAGGTAGCGCGAGGCGTCGGCGTCCCCGGCGCGCAGGGCGGGGTCGTTGGGCATCTCGGACAGCAGCCACTCGACGTACGAGCGGTCGTCCAGGCCGCAGGCGCGGGCGGTGGTGACCACCGAGTAGGCCGCGCAGGAGGCCTCGGCCCCCGAGGGCGTGTCGCAGAAGAGCCAGTTCCGGCGGCCCACGCACCACGGGCGTATGGCCCGCTCCGCGAGGTTGTTCTCGAGGGGCAGCCTTCCGTCCCCGAGGGCGTTGCGCACGTAGGGCCACTGCTCGATCGCGTTGGCGAGGGCCCTGGCCAGGAGCGACCCCGGCGCCGCCTCGGGAAGCCTGTCCCTGCAGAAGGCCTCGAAGGAGTCCATCTGCTCG
>CACXZL010000517.1 GCA_902772085.1 uncultured Coriobacteriaceae bacterium
TTATTTTACAAATGATGAAGATTTCATTAAGTTTGAAAGAGATGGTTTGGAGTATAATTATATTACTACAACTAATAGAAAAGCCAGCTATGGAAACCCAGCCAAAGCCTGACTGGGACATTCCCAACGTCAGAACGCTGCGCCTATCCCGTCAGACACCTGAATAATGTTGTCAGTTTGGCGCATTTCTTCTCTAGTAATGCGGTCGGTGACAACAATTGCGTCTTTGAATTCGGCGAACGTTATCAGAGCCACGCTAGAGAACTTGCTTGAGTCGCAGAGCACGTACGGATGCAGGGTGTTCTCGATACCAATGCGCTTGACAGCAGCCTCGTTGAACTCGGGCGTCGTGAAGCCCGAGTCGAGCGCGGCACCATTGGTACCCCAGAAACCGATGGTGAAGTGGTAGCGCCGAATGCTGTCGACGGTCTCCGAGCCAATGAGGACCTCGGTCAGGGGCTTCACTTCCCCGCCGGGCAGCAGGGTGCGGCACCCCTTTGACAGGAGCTTCTGCGCATGGGGCAGCGAGTTGGTGAGGTAGGTCGCATTGGTTTCGGTGATGGCGTCAACCAGGCACTCCGTCGTCGTGCCACCGTCGATGAACACGAAGTCGCCCGGCTTGATCAGCGTTGCCGCATAGGCGCCAATGGCGCGCTTCTCTTCCATGTGATACATCTTGCGGCCCGACATCGACTCGTCGACCATGACCATCTCGGAGGTTGCGAGCCTAGTCGCTCCGCCGTGCACCTTGCGCAAACGACCCATGTCGTCGAGCCGCACCAGGTCACGCCGCACCGTCGACTCGGATGCGTCGAGGGCTTCCATGAGCTGCGAGACCGTCATGACGCCGCGCTCGTTGACAAGGGCAACTATGTGGGACCAACGCTCCTCCGCAATCATGCTTCACCTTCTTAGCCGTGTGACCGAAATTGCTTTGTTTTGCTGAACTATACCAATATATTCAGTCAATTACAACCACAATCTGACTATATTTGAGCGTTTTTGCCTAAATGTCACGAATTAATCGGTTAGATTCAGTCACTTGAAGGATTTTGAAGGGTTGGCGGAAACTAAGGGACACGCCCTTTTGCCCCGCGGGGCAAAAGGGCGTGTCCCTTAGTTTCCCTGCACCAACGTGCGCCGGCGGCGGAGTGTGTCAGACTAGACGCAGCTGGCAACCGCATGAGCCACGACGTTGGCCACGTTCTTGTCCAGCGCCGAGGGAATGATGTAGTCGGGACGCAGCTCGTCCTCGGGGATGTAGTTTGCAATGGCGTATGCGGCCTTGATCTCCATCTCCTCGGTGATCTGCGGCGCGCGCGAAGCCAGCGCGCCCTTGAAGATGCCGGGGAAGACCAGCACGTTGTTGACCTGGTTGGGATAGTCCGAGCGCCCCGTGGCCACAATCTTGGCACCCGCCGCCAGAGCCTCCTCGGGCATGATCTCGGGCGTGGGGTTGGCCTGCGCAAAGACGATTCCGTCATTCATGGAGGCCACCATCTCGCGCGTCACAAGCCCCGGCGCGCTCACGCCCACGAAGGCATCGGCGCCAACCATGACGTCGGCCAGGCTCCCCTGCTCGTTGTCGCGGTTGGAAATCTGCGCGAAGGCCTCCTTGGCGGAGTTCATGCCGTCGCGGCCGCGCCAGAGCGCACCTTGGCGGTCGCAGCAGATCACGTTGCCAAAGCCCATGTGGATGAGCAGCGTGCCAATGGCGATGCCCGCAGCTCCAGCACCGGAGATCACAATCTTGAGCTCGCCCATCTTCTTGCCCGTGAGCTTGATCGCATTGAGCAGGGCCGCGGAGGTGACAACGGCCGTGCCGTGCTGGTCGTCGTGGAAGATGGGGATGTCGCAGATCTCCTTCAGCCGCCGCTCGATCTCGAAGCAGCGCGGCGCGGCAATGTCTTCCAAGTTGATGCCGCCAAAGCTCTTCGAGATGAGGTAGATGGTGCGCACGGCCTCGTCCACGTCGTGGGTGTCGATGCAGATGGGGAACGCGTCCACGTCGGCAAACTCCTTGAAGAGCAGGCACTTCCCCTCCAT
>CACXZL010000518.1 GCA_902772085.1 uncultured Coriobacteriaceae bacterium
CTTGCCCTTCTCCTCTTCGGTCTCCTTCTTGTCTACCGAGATGGACAGACGCCCTTCATTGAGCTCGATGTCGATCTCGTCGCGGTTTACGCCAGCGAGTTGGGCAGAGATGACGTAAGACTCACCTTCGTCCACGACGTCCATCTTAAACGCAGCGTCGTTTGCCGCAGAAACCAGCGGAGAGGTGAAGAAGTCATCGAAGAAATCGTCGAACGGGAACGAGCGACGCATCGCACGACCATAACGATTGTAAGGAACCATACTTGCCATAACAATCACTCCTCTGTGATGTCTGAGCAGCCTCACCCTGAGGTGCTCCCTTCTGTGTACGTCATTCTTATTCCCGAAACTGGCATGCATTATACAAGGAGACAAAGATATTCTCAGCTTCACATACTCATCAAATCTAAGTCTTACATGTATAGATTTCATTCAGACGTGAGTGGTCAAACATGCAGTTATTGTTTGCGGCGACTTCTCACAGCCAATGTAGTAATATGTCACGGCACAACTATTTTGGATTTGGACAGCAGATTTTGGATCACATCGGTGGGAGGCACCCCTTATGGACGACAATGATCTCAGACATGAGTCAGGTGCTCGAGACGTCGAAAGGCGTACTCCTTACGTGCGCAAGCCTCGTCCGCGTAGGACACAGGAGGCCATATACGACCTTGAGCAGGACGATACCTATGCTCAGGGGTTTACTCACGACTCAAATGTAACGGTACGTAGTCGCAACCCCCTTTCGGGGACCGTCTATAGCCGTTCGCGCGGCAAGATTCCCCAGCTCAAGCGGGAGCTGCATTATGGTCAGTATCTCGAGATTCCCAAGGGACGTCGGCAGATCTTTTCTTCGCGCGAGCGCTCTGCCGCAATCAAGTCGCGTGCCATCACGGCCGCGATTCTCATAGTGCTTATCGTCGTTGCCATCATCGCCTGGCTGCTCATACAGCAAAGCAAGTAGCGTACGCGAGGACCGGTACAATCTTACAAAACGTTCCAGTCCTTCGTTGCACAGGCAATCTGGCGGCTCCTAATCCCAAGGATTCTCTTCAAAGAGAGGCTCTTCGCGCGCGGGACGGTCTGAGTACGGATCGTATCCGTCGTCGTCTTCGTTCTCCGCGCGCACAAACGGATCATCTCGTTTTGCTCTCTTTTTTTGTTTGGGTCGGTCTTTCTCTGATTCCATACTTCGCTCCTCAAACCTACTTGTACTCATCTTGATACGCTACATAGTCGCAGACTGCGCCACCGTGTGCAGACAAATCGAGAGATGCATAGCTCACGCGTGGTGCACATGAGACCGCGATCTCGGTCGCTGTCACCTTGCCACTCGAAGACGACCCCTTTATAAGTATTGTCCAGATAAAGCTGGACGTTTCACCGCTACAGCAGTAAAACACGTGGTTGGTGTTGTTTGTTCCGGCTGGCAACTTGATGTCGTTCTGGGTGCAGCTGTCTTTCATCTCTTGGAAGTTGCAGAGTTTCATAACATCACGCGCCGTCGTCTCGCTTACGGTAGGAGCCTTGATTCCAAAGACCTCAACGCTTTTGGGTGCGGCTCCAGCCTTGGTATCGGGCTTGGGCACGGGTATCACAAGACGTACGCCATCAATCTTGGTTCCCTCACTCAGCGTGCCCGAGTTCTTGCCCTGTGTCAGCGGCTCCGTATGCAACCAAGGTTCAGGAACAAACCCAAGCGCGACATTATCCTTTCTTGCAAAGCCCACTACAGCCTCTCCTTTCGAATTCACGTAGTTTACCTTGCGTTCGAACCCTTGGGAGGTGAGGAAATCCGCTGCGTGCGGAGTGGTTGAATCAAAGTAGTCAGCCAGGTAGGCGACTTCAACGAGTGGATCGGCGAGGAAGACCTTTACGCCTTGATCCCCTATAGGCTGGTCCGCCTCTGGTGTGGTGCGTACGACATGCATGCGCTCCGCCGTCGTCGATCGCTCGAACTCTACGGTGGCAGTGATACCAGCACGCTCAAGGTGCTGCATGGCGATGTCTTTTTCTTCGCCCACCACGTTGATCAT
>CACXZL010000519.1 GCA_902772085.1 uncultured Coriobacteriaceae bacterium
TAGTCAAAATAGGGCTTTCTGCAATGCGGCGTACAGGTGATACTTGTTACACCGGCCTTGCGTGCTGCGTCAAACATAGCCAACGATTCCTTCATATCGTGCGAGCCATCATCCACGCCAGGCAATATGTGACAATGCAAATCTCTCATACCTACACCACCTTAAAAATATGGGAGTATTCTCATGCTAAGTACTACGCAAGAGACATACTCCCATTGAATCATTGCTAGGATAGCAGATGACAAATATCCGAAGCAACCATACAAAAAACCGATAAACTAGGTTTTTTTACAGGGCAAAGTCGGTACAGACTTACACCTTGTTCCAGTTCCTGCATAACTACACTTAACTCTTCGCTCCAGGATCGTCAGCATTCAAGTCAGGAGCATTGCTCCAGTTACGCTTAGAGCCGTTTTGTGCACCTGCATCGGTATGCGTGTTGTCATCATAATCTTGATCCTGCATATCGAACGTTGAGCTCGGCGAATACTTCGGTGCATCATGATGTGAACTCTTGCCCTCACGATAGTAGTACTCATAGTAGTACTCGTTTGATTGCCTCTCACAGAAGTTCATCACGATACCCGCCAGCGGTACATTTGCGGTACGCAGCTGATCTGCCGCGCGCGCAACTTCATCCTTACGCGTGAACTGCTCGCGAACCACCATAAATACCGCATCTACCTTTGCGCCAAGAACGGCTGCATCTACGAAGGTACCCACCGGCGGTGTATCAAACAGAATGTAACCATACTCGTTCTTTGCCTCGGCAATCAGGCGAGAGAATCGACGGGAGTTCAGCAAGTCTGAAGGGTTGGGAATATGCGGCTCCGCATCAAGAAAATCCATACGAGGGGTCTGTGTCTTCACCACAGCGTCCTTCAAACGCACTTCACCTGAAAGAACCGAATATATACCTTTCTTTGCATGGACGCCAAGATTTTTTGCCATGGAACGACGACGCATGTCGCAGTCAACTACGAGCGTACGCACGCCAGAAGTTGCCATTGCACGTCCGAGATTTGCCGCAACGTACGTCTTTCCTTCGTTGGGGATTGCACTCGTAATTACTACCGTACGCACGGGATCGTCTACACGCATAAAGCGGATATTTGCCAAGAGCGTCTTTGACGAGTTCTCCACACTACGGCGAATATCGTCTTCTTTTTTTGAATCGTTCTTACGCAGGTTCATAGACTAAATACCTTTCTTACCCTAAGCATTTATCGCGGGAAAATGTCCAACAACGGGAACGTTGACGATTTGCTCCGCCTCTCCCCCGTTACGCACACGCGTATCGAGCATGTCACGAATAATAACTATAGCTACCGCCAAAAACAACCCGGCGAAAACACCGACGGCAGTAAACATGAGACGACGCGGACCAGACGGTACCGTAGGCACCGACGCGGGGTCGATTACGTTCACCGACTGAATCTGCATGACCTCACTAGCTACTTGCGAGACCGTTGCGACCGTAGCGTTTGCAACCTGTGCCGTCATCTCGGGATTCTTGCCTGTCACCGCCAAGGTAATAACACGTGTAGTCGTAGAGCTTGTGATGCTGAATTTATAACTGTCGAGATTCTGAAGACCCACCGACTCAGCTACGTCCTTCTTTACACGGTCGGACTGCATAAGCGTCGAGACGTCCGACGTAAGCATCTGGCCCAAGCTCAGATCCTGCGTTGTCACGCCTTCTCTTTCGACGTCGTCATTACGCGAGAGAACATACATCGTCGTTGCGCCATGAGTAAGTGCTTCTTTAGCTGTGCTAGCAAATCAACCAGAGTCATAAGTCGCCTTTCAACATTCGTACGGCATTTCATTGCCACATAGTAACTAACCGCACATTGTACCTCGACCTGTGTGATTCTGAATCATGAAAGACTCCATAGTTCCCAGGAGTGGCGAAAAACACTAAATCTGCTTGAGCGTCTCTCACAACGGTCGATAGATTTTCCATGGGGAGAGACGTGCCATGTTAGACTTCTCCTTGACTGGGTTTCCTTTCATAAGTGTTCCACTCGTCCACAGAAGCTTCCCTATGCGAGATTTCTTACAACGTAAAGAGCGTGAGCTTGCAGCCGATGGTTCCTGCTACAAAGCATACACCGTTCTCTTCATACCCTTTGTACTCTTGGTCTTCTTTGGCCTTCTCATCAGCGGTCGTGAAATTATATGGAACATCGACGGTCTTGGCCAGTACTATCCATTCTTCATCTATGAAGGAGAGTGGTTGCGCAGCATCGTAAGTGGGCTGTTTTCTGGTCAAGGCCTCCATGTGCCGCTGTGGGAATGGTGCAGTGGCTACGGAGCAGATGTCCCCACGACGTTTGACGTTTTCTTCGATCCGCTCAACCTTGTATCCGCCATCACTCCTCCAGCTCTGAGCGAGTGGGTTTTTCAATTGCTGATACTTTTGCGGCTCTACCTCTCGGGACTTGCATTTACCTTTTATGGTAAAACCCGTGGTGAAAACAAAACTGGCATCGTCGTCGGCGCATTGCTCTACGCTCTTGGGGGAGCAGGTCTTACGGGCGTACGCTGGAGCAGTGGCCTGCATGCGTTGATGCTGTTTCCCGTCATTCTGACTGGAGCAGAGAGGATTCTGTCTGGTAGGAAACCGTGGACGTTCATTGCCTCTTTGACAGTGCTGGCAATCGTCTCGTACTACTTCACCTACATGGCCTGCATCCTTCTGGTAGGATACCTTACGATACGCGTGGTAATGGTGGAGCGACCGCACCTCACCTTTGGCGGCTTCATGAGGTGGGTGGCAATCTTTGCAGGCCTTGTGATTCTTTGTTTCCTTCTGGCGGGATTTGTTCTCGTCCCATCGGTGACGGCGCTCCTGGGAATGGAACGCCTCGTAGATCAAAGCACCTCGGTTCCCCTTTTGTATCAACCTATATATTATCTGGAGCTGTTTGCCAACTTTCTATCCACCAGCGAAGTTGGCAGCGACATGTATCAGGGCTTCGGCGGCCTGGCGTTTCTTGCCTGCCTCGCGTTGTTTTCTCGCAAAGGTGAGCATCGCGAGCTGAAAATCGTGTTCGTCACGCTGTCCATCTTTCTCCTGCTCCCTTGTGTGGGTAGCTTCTTCAATGCGCTCAACTACGCTTCCAACCGATGGTCATGGGCATACAATCTGTGTGTAGCACTCATCCTCGCCCGTCTGACGCCGCAACTCCTGCATCCCAGCGACCGTCTGCGTCGGATCATGTTGACGGGATGCATCTGCTACGGTCTCATACTGCTCATACCATATTGCCGCATCGAAGCGAACGTGGCCGGTTTTGCCGCCCTCCTCTGCGCGCTCGTTGCGCTGACCTTCATCCCTACGGCCACAAGCGCCCGAGGAGCACTTGTGTTTGCCCTGGCCATCACGCTTGGCGTAAACGGCTTCTACTACCTGGCTTCCGATGAGGGCGGCAAAGGCATCATGCAGACCCCCCTCGGCATGGCGTACACCAAGCTCACCGCCACGTCAGACGACAGCCCCATGCTCGATGTCCCACGCGACACCTGGTGGCGCTACGACGAAGGGCAGCTTCCCCAATCCGTCATCAATCGCATCCCAAACAACAGCCTGGTTCTCGGTCTTCAAGGCATCGACTTCTACAACAGCGTCTACAATGACCATGTAGACTCCTTCCACACCGAGCTCGCCATCGCAGGCGACGACATCAACTTCCGCTATCTCAACCTGCAA
>CACXZL010000520.1 GCA_902772085.1 uncultured Coriobacteriaceae bacterium
CGCCGCCCAGAGCATCCTCGTGCTCTTCCTCATGTACGTCCTCCTCTTCTCCGCGCGCAAATAAGGGCGGTACGCCGCCGGCCGCGCGGCCCCGGCCCCCCCGGGCAATGCGATTTAGTTAAGGCTTGGTTTTGCGTTGGCCATATCCGACCACGCCCAGACGGCCCATGGCCGCCACGGCTTTCGGCACCCCCGCCTGTTCCAGAGCGCGGGTTATCGGGTGTGGCCCAGGGGCGTCACCTCCTTCGTCGCCGGTCGTCCTTCAGGTCTCCAGTCTTATTGGGCCAAGATGAGCCTTGGCAAGTGGTTGGGGCAGCCGACCAGGTGACCTAGCTGTGCCGGTACCCCAGCCCGTGGTTGGACTTGCGTATCTCCTTCCTCGCGAAGTGCCTTCCCGGCTCGGCGACGTGCGTGTTCTTCGCGCACACCTCCTCGAGCCTCACCTTTATGCCCCTTAGTATCCTCATCATCCCCTTGAACGCCGTGGTGACGTCGGCGGGGCGCACGTGCTTCCTCCCCTTGCGCCCGCCCCTCGCGAGGGCGCGCGAGGAGCCGACCGAGCAGGCGTTGTAGAGTATCAGCCTGCCCCAGAACTCGGTGCGCGCCCTGTCGTAGTCGCGCGTCTTCGGCACGAGCGCGCCGACGGTGTACTTCAGGTGGCGGTACCCCACTTCGTGGCCCCAGCGCAATTTATATGTCTTTACCAGCCATTCTGCGGTGTATTCTCTTGTATCCGTCAGGTTGGTGACTATGTTGAGCCACTTGCTCTTGCTGTGCCCCCTCTTCCTGTCCCCGTCGCGCCCGCGGACCCTCTTGCGGACGATCCTCAGCGTGACGGGCCACTCGCCCCTGCTTCCCCTCGGGATGGCGTCGAGCTTGGTGTCGTGATTGATCTGCCTGTATATCTCCGGCTCGTCCGGCCTCGTGCGGCTCTTCGTCGACCTCGTCCTCACCAGTATTCGCTCGATGGTGACGTCGAACTCGCCCTTGGGCAGCTTGTCCTCGCCGACCAGCCTCTCGACCCAGTCGTCGCGGCCCCTCAGCACGAAGGAGGCGCCAGCCTCGAGAAGGTGGTGGATCGTGTTGTACGAAGTGTAGTTGCGGTCGCCCAAGAAGAGCGCCGTGAGGGGCCTGCCGCGCTCGTCGGTCCCGGGGTCGGTTCTGTCGACCAGCTCGCAGAAGGCCTCGGGCTCGTTCTGCTCCTTGGAGCCCTGCCAGACCATGTCCTCGAAGGTCCCCCTCGCGAGGTCGTACATGCACGTCGGGTGGCACTCGTTGTGCTCGGAGTCGCCGGTGCCGCTCCTCACCCTGGTCCTGGGGTCCATGCTCGGCGGAAGCTGCACGTCGGTGCCGTCGACGCCGTAGGCCCTGAACTCCCGCGCGTACGGCACGACGGGGCATCTCGAGAGGAATGCCCCGTTGACCCTGGGCATCACGTCGTCCCCGAGCTTGGATAGCTGCTGGCAGAGCGCCGACGCCTTCGGCGTCTCGCCGTTCCAGCCGACCGCGTCGAGCAGCTCGATGCCGACGGTGTCCTGGCCCCAGCAGATGATGGTCCACAGCACCCTTGGCAGCGGGATTTTCCTGTTCCTCGTGAAGTCGCGCGTGGGGTCCTTCGCGCACGAAGCGGCGTCGGAGGTCACCTCCTCCACCGCCCCCACGAGCCTGTCGACCGCCATCGCCTCCACACGTCCCTCGGGTCTCGTGCTGACGAGATTCCACCGTCCCATGTCCGTCCTCCTAGCTCGGAAAAGTGGTCGTCGCCTGATGTGGCGCGCACCTTTCTCTCCGCCGCGCGGAGCGCTCGAATTCCGGTCATTTTTAGATGTCACGTCGGTGTACGGTACAGTCTGTACCGCAGGCGGCGTAAGCCGCCCGAAAAATTGACGGAAAAACAGCTATCAGTTAATTAACTATGCTTAACTAAATCGCATTGGGGCCGGGGCCGCGCGGCCGGCGGCGTACCGCCCTTATTTGCGCGCGGAGAAGAGGAGGACGTACATGAGGAAGAGCACGAGGATGCTCTGGGCGGCGCCAGCAGGCGGTCCTGGTGGCCCAGGCGGAGGTCGTCGAAAGCGGCACCTGGGGCACCTGCGACTGGACGATAGACGCTGACGGCGCGCTCGTGGTGCACCCGGGCACAGGCGTGGACACTGGAGATGGCTCGCCCTGGGCAAGCTGGAGCGGCATGATAACGTCCGTCCGCTTCGTGGAGGAGGGCGGCCAGAAGGTCGTCGCGCCGAGTAGGTGCGCATACCTGTTCTGGAATTTCGGAAGCCTCACGGCCGCGGACCTCTCCGGCCTCGACACCTCAGGGGTGACGGTCATGAGCGGTATGTTTGAATATTGCACGGCCCTCCCCTCGATAAACCTCTCCGGCTGGGACACGAAGTCCGTGACGAGCATGAAGAGCATGTTCGAAGGCTGCGAAAGGCTCGCCTCGCTCGACCTCTCCGTCTGGGACACGGGGTCCGTCACGGACATGTCCTACATGTTCTACAGCTGCAAAAGCCTCGACTCGATCGACGTCTCCGGCTGGGACACCTCGAACATTAGCAAGACTGACGACATGTTTGCGGGCTGCTCCTCCCTCGATCACCTCAAGGTCGGGAGCTTATACCAGATCAAGGACGCGAACATGTTCCCCGAGACCAGGTCGGAATTCGGGTGGTGGTCCATTGCCGAC
>CACXZL010000521.1 GCA_902772085.1 uncultured Coriobacteriaceae bacterium
ACTGCTTTTTTGCCATGTTTCATGTTCTCTATGGCAAGATTCATGGATTTGTAGAGGTTCTTCAAAAGCTTGCCAATCCGCTCGCCCGCGTTCAGGAAGTCATAAAACAGTGTGATGTAATCATCTTTTTCGTACTCTTCAAACAGCCTACATTTAGCCTGTATTCCAAACAGGGTGGTTCCTTCCACAAGCCATTCCACATTCATCTTGATTTTCTTTCCATACTCTGCAACAGTCCGCTCGAATCCGGCAGGATGTCCTTTTACCATAATTACATAAGCAATGCCTTTGCTATCCAAGAATCTGATTGCCTTTGCGTTGCAATATCCCCTGTCCAGTATCACTCCTTCCACTGCTATCCCGCATTCGGAAAGAAAATCAATAATTGCCTGCATTTCTTTCGCATCAACAAGGCCGCCGCGATATACGTCAAACGTAACCGGCTTTCCCCCCGGTGTTACGGCATATGTGAAGCTTACGATTTCCACGTTTCTTTTTGACTTTGCGTGTCCTTTCTCCGCAAGCTCGACCCCCTCGCTTTCGCAATCATCGTTTGACCCGTCTATGCAAAGCCACACGCCGTCAACGCCGTCTTGCGGGCGCGCGTCATGGAGGCGCAGGTCACGGCCATAGGTGAGTGCTCCGGCACCAAAGCGCTGCCGAATGTCGTCGGTGGCAACCGAGAGGGCGCGCAGATCGCGCTGCGGACGCTCCTCGGCCGGGCCGTCACTTTCCCCAAACAGGTCCAGCTGCTGGGGCCGTGCGTCGTCAAAGCCACTCACGCCCACACCCACGAGCCTCACGCCGGTACCCTCGCGCCAGAGGCCGTCGAGCAGCTCACGGGCAACGGCGCCAAACACGTGCTCGTCGTCGGTGGGCCGTGCGAGCTGGCGCTGTGCGGTATGGGTGTGGGATATGTCAAACTTGAGCTTGAGGGTTACCTGATGGCCCTTGAGGCCCTTCTTCCGCAGGCGCGTGCCCGTTAGGGCGCTCACATGCCCAATGGCCGCCTCGAGCTCCTTGCGCGTGGTCAGGTCGTGCGCGAAGGTGCGCTCGTTGGATACCGACTTCACCTCGTCGGGCTCGACGTAGGCCTTCACGCGCGACTGTTCTGCTCCCTGGGCACGCAGCACCATGCGAGGCCCGCCTACGCCAAACACCGCCCGCATGCGCTCGGGGTCTTGCTGCGCCAGCTGGCCGAGGGTATGGATGCCGAGCTGCGAGAGGCGCTCCTCGCTTGCCGACCCAATGCCGCTCATGACGCGCACGGGAAGCGGCGCGAGGAAGCTCGCCTCGGTCCCGGGCAGAACAATCGTGAGCCCGCGCGGCTTCTGTCGGTCTGATGCGATCTTGGCCACCGTCTTGTTGACGCCAATGCCTATCGAGCACGTCACGCCAAGGCTGGCCACGCGCCGCTGGATGCGCCGGCAGATGTCGATGGGGTTCTCCTTGCTGAAGCGCCCGGGCGACACGTCGAAGAAGGCCTCGTCGATGGAGACCTGCTCGACCAGCGGTGTCTCGTCCTTCAACACCTGCATGACCTTGTTGGACATCTCGCGGTAGCGCGCGTGGTTGCCCCTCGTCCAGATGGCCTGGGGGCACAGGCGCTGGGCCTGCCAGGAGGGCATGGCCGAATGCACGCCAAAGGTGCGTGCCTCATAGGAGGCCGTGGACACCACGCCTCGGTGCTTGGGCGAGCCGCCCACGATCACAGGCTTGCCGCGCCATTCGGGGTGGTCGAGCTGCTCCACCGACGCAAAGAAGGCGTCGAGGTCCATCAGCCCGATCGCAGGCCCGCTCCATGGTATGTCTGTCGTGAATGCATCCATGAGAGGAAGTATAGGGCTGTTGCGCCCGTGCGTGCCAGAGGCGAGGTGCGGCTACAGGCGCACGGTGAAGGTCGTGCCGTCCTGGGCGGTCGAGGTGACGGAGATGGTGCCCCCATGTGCGTCGGCGATGCTCTTGGCGATGGCAAGCCCCAAGCCGAAGCCGCCTTCGCCGCCGCGGCTGCGGGCCTTGTCCGAGCGGTAGAA
>CACXZL010000522.1 GCA_902772085.1 uncultured Coriobacteriaceae bacterium
TACGGTATGTCACGCTGCGAAGGCGGCGTCTGTGCCGCTGAAGGCATCAGAGCCTCAGGTGTATGCGCAGGGTTGCGCAAAGAGCTTGGGAGACGTGATTTGGCGCTGGTGGTGGCTGACGACACGTGCGTCTGCGCGGGCACCTTTACGCAAAACAAGTTCTGTGCCGCACCAGTACAGGTCTCGCGCGAACGAGCTGCACGCGGATACGCGCGTGCTGTGTTGCTGAACTCGGGAAATGCCAATGCCTCGACGGGAGGCCCTGGCATTGAGGTCGCTGAGCAGACTGCGGCTTTGGTTGCGCACGAGATTGGCTGTGCCGACGAAGAAGTGCTGGTGGGCTCTACGGGGGTCATAGGGGTTCCTCTGGCGTTGGATGGGTTCGTGCGCGGCGTGCCCATGGCAGTGGCATCGCTCGAGCATTCGTCGCAGGGCGCCCACGATGCAGCCAGGGCGGTCATGACGACCGACACGGTGCCCAAGGAAAGCTCGTATGAGCTGCAACTGAGCGCGCAGGATGGTACGAGCGTCACCGTGCATGTGGGTGGCTTCGTGAAGGGCTCAGGTATGATCATGCCAAACATGGCCACCATGCTGAGCGTGTTGTCTACCGATGCACCGCTTACGCCCGCTGCCGCGAGGACGGCGTTGCGTGCTGCCGTGCGAGAGACGTTCAACAAGGTCACCGTGGACTCCGACACCTCCACAAACGACACCTGCATACTTTTTGCTACGGGCAAGGCGGCAGTGGAAGACATCGATCTCGACTCACCGGCATATCCTGCCGTCGCCGCTGCCATCCACATGGTCTGTGAAGACCTAGCGCGCAAGATCGCCGCGGATGGCGAAGGCGCGAGCAAGCTCGTGACGGTAGACGTGCTGGGAGCTGCCAACGAGCGGGACGCAGAGACTGTGGCACGCTCCATAGCAAACTCACCGCTCGTAAAGACGGCAATCTTTGGTCACGACGCAAACTGGGGCCGTGTGGCGGCGGCTGCTGGCAAGTGCGGCGTTGAGTTCGATCAGTACCACGTGGATATCGATCTTCTGGGTGTGCCCGTGCTGCGGCAAGGGCTGCCCCTTCCGATGGATGAGGACGACATGCTCCGGCGCTTTGAGGAGAGCGAGATAAAGATCGCTATCGCCTTGGGGGAGGGAACCGCCTGTGCTCGCGTGTGGACGTGTGACCTTACCCACGAATACATCACGATAAACGGAGACTATAGGACGTAAGATGCCAAGAGGGGGTCCAAGCCCCTTATGATAAAAAAGCGAAGGGGCGAAACCCCTTATGACAATCTGACGTTAGGATGTGTATGAAAAGGGACGACAAGAAACGTCGCGATGAGGCGCTGCAAAAGGCAAACGTACTCGTAGAGGCCATGCCGTGGATACACCGCATGAATGGCCGCACTGTCGTGGTGAAGTACGGTGGCGCCGCGATGGAAGACCCATCGCTTTGCAGAGAGGTCATCGCCGATATCGAGCTGCTCAAGCTTATGGGCATGCGGGTTGTGCTGGTACACGGCGGTGGCAAGGCGATCAACCGCCTGCTTACCCAGCTTGAACTGCCCGTATCGTTTAAGGACGGACTGCGCGTGACCGATGACGCTACCATGGAGGCCGTTGCCGAGGTGCTCATAGGCAAGGTGAACCAAGAGCTCGTCTGGGCGCTCAACGAGTTCGGCCCCAACGCGGTAGGCATCTCTGGCGCTGACGGCAAGACCTTGTCATGCACGCAGATCGACCCCGACCTTAGACATGTGGGCGAGGTCACCAAGGTAAACACCGGTCTTATCGAGTCCGTGCTCGAGAACGGCTACATACCCGTGATCGCGAGCGTGGGCTGTGGGCCGGATGGTCTGTACAACATCAACGCCGACATCGCCGCGAGCAAGATCGCGCAAGCGCTGTGCGCTCATACGCTTGCCTATCTCACGGATGTCGACGGTTTGTTTGGTGACATACACGACGAAGAGAGTCTCATTTCATCGTTGAACCTCGAAGAGGCCCATTGGATTCTGGAAAGCG
>CACXZL010000523.1 GCA_902772085.1 uncultured Coriobacteriaceae bacterium
GCAACCTTGGCAAGCCCCACCATCCTAAGTACATACAACTCAAAGATCCGTTCATCCTGTTTCACTACCACGTGATAGACCCGAGTCACGGCGGTCTCGTTTCCTGCTGGTCAGACTTCGTCGCCGACCAAGGGCGTTACAACCAGTGGAGGGGAAGTGCGTTCGAGGTCGTATGCCTCTATCACATAAAGCAATTGAAAGATGCGCTCGGCATTGGGGGTGTCCTTACCAAGGAGTATCCGTGGTCGAGTGAGCGGCAATCGGGCGGCGCCCAGGTTGACCTCGTTATCGAGCGAGCCGATCGCATTGTTAACCTATGCGAAATGAAGTTTACGGACAGCCCCTTTATGCTCAACGCCCAGAACGAGCAAGACCTCATACACAAACGCGAGGTATTTAGGGATGAGACAGAGACACAGCTTGCTCTGAAGACAGTGCTCGTGTCGGTAAGTGGCACATGTGGTAATCGGGACGGTGCGATCGCCAACAAACTTGACGTTAACGATCTGTTTTATCGACGGTGATTGCACATGGGCAACGCGGATTCGTGGAGCGAGCGGGGTCGAGGTCAAGACCCGGAGGCGGCTTGCCTCTTGTAGAAGGCACCACAAGGGACAGGCGATACAGACTGCCATAAGCTTCGCTGTCACGCCGAAACAGATCGAGGACGTTCGACTGACGAACGTGACGCTTCTTTGCCGGCCGAGCATCGATGTTTGTGCTAGTCCGCAAAGAGATCGTCTGCCGTTACGACTGATTGGATCATGCCCGAGTATGCGTTTTGCTTGAGGCCATACGTCGTTACAATGGTCACGTGTATGGAGTCCCTACTCTTCGTAAGCTGTCGGAAGTCAGCCGCTTTGTGGCGCAGCGATTCGTCAACTGCCTTGGTCACCGCAAAATCGTTCCTTGCGTACTTCATCTCGCAAAGATTCGTTACGTGGTCTCTCCTTGCGATGACCAGATCTATCTGGCTGCCGTATATGCCATTGTCGGCATCGGACTTGCATGACCACGAGCAAACGTCCGTAAGCACCCCGCTGATGCCAAGCGCCCGCTTTATCTGCGACACATGTTCCAGGCAAACGCGCTCGAACGCCAAGCCACACCAGGCGTTATGAAGTCCCGAATCGGCCATGCGCTCCCAAAAGAACTCGTCTTTGTCCCCATCCACGAGGAACTTGTAGTGAAACAGGGTGAAGTTATCCACGAGCTGATAGAGCGCGTCGCGCTGTTTTTTCCCGTACGCACGATACCTTCGCAAGAACCCGCAGCTCTCGAGCTCGCCAAGCTTCTGGGTGAGTGCCCCCGAGTCAGCCAGAGACGTTGAGGTGAGTATCTCCTCCCTGGTCATACCGGCCTTACGCCTTGCCAGGGCAGACACGATAGCGAGGTAGTCTGACGGGTGCTTGAACAGCGACGAAAAGAGATAATCGAATTCCCTCCTGAGGGGTGCGTCTCTCGCAAAGAAGATGGCATCGATGTTTTGGGCGAGACTCTTGCCTCTCTGAAGGAAATCCCAGTAGAACGGAATCCCGCCCATCACCATATAGCACTCCAGAGTCTGATACCTATTCATCTCTATACCCTTGGCCGTGAGCATGAGCTCGCATTCACGCAAGGTAAACGGACGCAGATGTATTTGCTTGGTAAGCCTGTTATACAAACCTCCCTTGTTGTGGACGATCTTGCTCAGCATCCATGAGGTTGCGGAAGCGCATACGACAAGCACGATATCCCTGCGCGCCGACGCCCATCCGTTCCAAAAGTTCTCGACAGCCGTAATGAGCCCGCTTCTAGGCGTATCCATCCACGAGAGCTCGTCAATGAAGATGACCTTCTTCCCATCTGGCGCCATTCGGATGAGCTCCTTGAGAAGACTAAACGCTTCAAGCCAGCTCTTTGGTTGGGAGAAGTCCCCTCATTCCCGCATCCCTCAACGATTCGGAGAAGGCATACAATTGGCCGCGCAACCCGCCGACGGCAAGACCGGCGTGCTGAAAGGTAAACCGGTATTGGAAGCTCTCTCG
>CACXZL010000524.1 GCA_902772085.1 uncultured Coriobacteriaceae bacterium
CAAAAAAGCCGGCGAGACGCAGTTCCCGCCGGCACATCATGCATCTGGCCTCTGCGCTATCGCCCTTCGCGAGACCGCTGCGTGGCAATCATGCGATTGATGGCGTTCACATATGCCTTGGCGCTTGAGACGATAACGTCGGTATCGGAGCCACGGCCGGTATACACCATGCCATCCTGGGCCTTTACGCGCACCACGACCTCACCTATGGCGTCTATACCACGCGTGATGGCCTTCACAGCGTATTCCTCGAGATCGCCGGGCATCTTTGCCACCTTGTCTATGGCCTTGTACGCGGCATCAACGGGACCAGTTCCGATGGAAGACACCACATGGCGTTCTCCCGACTCGTCAGTGATCGTGGCCACGGCCGTCGGCACCAGGGGATCACCGCACTGAATCTGGAGTGCGTTCAGCGTATAGACCGCGTCAACCTCACGAGAGCGCTCCTGCACCATCGACTCGAGGTCCTCGTCGTAGACCTCCTTCTTTTGGTCGGCTATCTCCTGGAAGCGCTGATAGACATCTTCGAACTCCTCGTCGCTAAACGTGTATCCCAGCTCCTCCAGACGATGGCGCAGTGCGGCATGACCGGAGCGGGACGAGAGGATGAGCTCGGTTCCGACCGCTCCCACCTCTTCTGGCGCGATGATCTCATAGGTCTCGCGATCCTTCAGCACGGCATCCTGATGCATTCCCGAACTGTGCGCGAAGGCGTTCGCGCCTACGATTGCCTTGTTTGCCTGAACGTTCATGCCGGTCACGCGGCTCACGAGACGGCTGGTACGCATGATCTCACGCGTGTTTACTGTGGTATAGGCATCCAGGTCCTCGCCATGGGCCTTGATGGCCATCACCACTTCCTCCAAAGAGGCCGCTCCGGCACGCTCACCGAGGCCGTTTACCGCGCACTCCACCTGAGAGGCGCCGTTGCTCACGCCTGCCAGCGCCAGGGCCGTCGCCAAGCCGAGGTCGTTGTGGGTATGGACCGACACCGTGACGTCTTCGATGCCACGGACGTTTTCCATCACGCACGCAATGAGCGCACCCCAGGCATCGGGCAGCGCGAAGCCAGTGGAGTCGGCGATGCTCACCACCGTGGCGCCCGCATCGACGGCTGCCTGAAGCACGCGAATGAGCAGGTCCTTGTTTGCCCGGGCCGCGTCGTCGGCGTAAAACTCGACGTCGTCCACATAACGCTTTGCATACTGCACACAATGCGTGGCAAGCTCCACGCACGCTTGGTCGTTTACGCCAAGCTTGCTGCGCATATGGGATGCGGAGACTCCCACGCCTGTATGGATGCGCGGACGTTTGGCGTTGCGCAGCGCCTCGGCCGCACGGTCGATGTCCACGTCGCTAGCTCCAGCAAGTGCGCACACGACGGCCTTGTCTCTTACTGCATGGCCTATCTCCTGCACGGAGCGAAAGTCTCCCTGGCTTGAGATGGGAAAGCCCGCCTCGATGACGTCGACGCCCAGACGCACCAATTGCTGGGCTATGACGAGCCTCTCGCGCGTGTTCATCGAAGCGCCGGGGGCCTGCTCGCCATCGCGCAGGGTAGTATCAAAAATCTGAATCTTGCGTGACATTACGCTACTCCTTATAACGTTTTACAATACATGCGCACATACCCTCCCTGGGCAGCGCAATATACAAAGAAGATGACAGCCACTCCATACGCGGAGGGCAATCACGCGCCAATGCAAAAGGTGGGCCTCGTCACTCCTAGCGCGCGGACACAAACAAGAGGCCGCTCCTAAGTCGTAGGGCAGCAAGCGGTGTGCTCAGCACATCGTAAAGACGGTTATAAGACATCGTGCTCTCTTTGCCCATATGCATAGTGGGAACCTCCCTGCAAAGGTACTTTGCCACAACCAACCAAACAGAGACGGTACCGCCACAAAATCGAAACAAACAAGGCAAGGGACAGGCCACTTATCTGGTTTTGTCGCAAGGCAAGGGGCAAGACAAGTGACCTGTCTCCTTCTCTGATGTAGTCTACCGTGGCCGTTACCCAAGACCAGA
>CACXZL010000525.1:0-541 GCA_902772085.1 uncultured Coriobacteriaceae bacterium
AGAGACGCCACGACCGATTCGCTGCTGAATCCATGGGCAGGCATGATCGACGCCGACAACAAGCGCTTCGCGACGATTGCCGGCGACATCGTCGACGCGGGCAAAGGCAAGAAGTTCGCAAGCGTCGACGACCTCGCGGCGCGCCTCTTCCGCGAGAACCTCGCCTACCGAGCCCTGCGCGCACCAACAAACGGCGGCTCACGAAGCGAGCGCAGAGCCGTTTGCTCGCTGGCGCAGGGGCTGGGGGCGTGAACGGTAATCCTTATCCAACGATATCGGCCAACGTATACTTGGACCTTTCTTCCAGGTCCAACGAGGCATACCCCGCATCAAATCCCATGCAACCCCATGGCATGTACCTGTCAAAATGCTCCCTCCACGGATAGACAAGCTCCCCGGTGACCTTGTTCCTCACGTTTCTCACGTCGGAGATCACTCTGGCCGGGCTTCCCACCGCGACCGCGTAGGGCTCGACCGGCTTCGTCACCACGGCGGCAGCCCCGATCAAGCAGTCGTGCTCCAAATCCATTCCAGGCATGAT
>CACXZL010000525.1:560-2579 GCA_902772085.1 uncultured Coriobacteriaceae bacterium
GATAACGTTGGGAAAGAGCCAGACAAAGTCATCGATCACGGATAGCTGTCCAATAAGCACGTTGCATTGCATGCGAACGTAATTTCCAATTTTGCAGCTACCTTCAATATCGCACAGCGTTCCAACGCTCACGTCGTTTCCAATCTCGGCCTTCTCGCGAATCGTCACATGATGGCCGGTCTGGAAGTTGTCACCAATCGTAGATCCTGCATAGATAACAGACCCGCTGCGGGTCAGCGCCTTCTCCCCGATGATAAGCTCATGCTTATGCTTCTCGTGATCCATGTAGAAATCCATCAGGTATTCGCCGATTATGCAGTTGCTGCCGATGTTGCTTTGGGCTCCGATCGACGTGAAGCTCCTTATCGTCGTCCCGCTGTCAATGAACGTATCGTCGCCAATCACGACGTTATCTTCGATGATGCAGTTATGGCCGATGCGTACGTTCTCTCCAATCGTGATGTTTTCGCCGAGAATGATGTTTTTGCCCCAGTTCGAAGTGTCCAACGATTCTCCTATTTTTAAAAAAGTTATCAACTCATCAATCACATATAGTACTTTTTACGATCTGCAATCGTATTTTTTTATATTACATTAGATGCCAGGGTGTGTCCACGTCGTCGCACGCGTACATCAAAAAATCGTTTTAGAGCTATAGACCTGAATATCAGCGCGTAGTGTACAGCCCCGACTCTCGTTCCCATTCCGTCCCGGAGGGCGGCAAGTGGTACTACGGATGCCGTTTGCTGGCTTTGACCGCTGCCCATTCGCCAACGCAGGTAGAAGTAGGTATCTCCCTTGACGGTCGTGCGCAGTAGATTGCCTTGGGTCAGCTGAGCTATGCGTTCGCGAATGGCCGTCTGGCTATCCATGCCACGTCCCCTTATTGGCTTCACGTCCCTATATTGACTTCCATGCAGATGGCAGAATGGTGGCACAGGGCCTCTGCCCAATGCGCGGACTCAATGCGCCGAGCAACATCTCGCAAGTCACGAGCTCATAGATGGAACAAGGACCTGGTGGCTTGACGCTTCTATCGAATTGTTCTTTTCGTTACAATACCAAACAATAACATCGCAGGCGCGATACGCGCAGCATCTGCGACGGCGCCCCGTCACCACATTTGCGGCTATTCATGGGAGGGATCACGATGGCACCCATATCAAAGGCATTCATGAGCAGGAGGCGCTTCCTCCAGTTGGGGACCACGTTCTTCGCCGGCGCCGTCATTGCCGGTTGTGCTGCCAACGCGGTGCAGTCCGTGACCGTCGAGCCGACCGAGCAGAACGTCCGCCTCATCGGACGCACCTACGCCGAGAACGAGACGACTTGGATTCCGCAAAGCGGCAGCGCGATCGAGTTCCTGGCGACCTGCACGAACCTCAAGCTCGATATGGCGGGCGACGAAAGCACGAGCAATGAAGCCGGCCGCCGGCCGCGCTATGCCGTACTCGTAAACGGCAAGGTCGTACTGGACGACACCTTGTCGCAAACGTCGTGCACCATCGAGGTCCCGCTCGAAGAGGCGCTCAAAGACGCCGTTGTCGAGGTGATCCATCTCTCGGAGGCGATGATGGGCAACGTCGGCATACGTGCCATCCAGGTGGAGTCCGACTCCCCCACCCCCGTGAGGCCCACCGATGCCAAGGACAAGAGCATTGCGTTTGTTGGCGACTCTATCACCTGTGGCTACGGCGTCGAGGGCCACGATGCCAAGGAGCCCTTCCAGACGACGGCCGAGAACTTCATGAAGACCTACGCCTACCTCGCCGCGCAAGAGCTCGACGCCGACTACGAGACCGTGTGCTACAGCGGCTACGGCGTCTATTCGGGCTGGACGGCAAGTGACACACGCGGCACGGACAGGCTCATGCCCCCCGTGTACGAGCTCGTGAACATAAACAGCGACAGGAGATGGGACTTCGCCGCGCATCCGCGCGACGTGGTGGTCGTCAACCTGGGGACGAACGACAGCATCTATACGAGCGACAACGAGGAGCGCCTCGCGGAGTTCACCGC
>CACXZL010000526.1 GCA_902772085.1 uncultured Coriobacteriaceae bacterium
CACGTGATGCGTCCTACCAGAGAGCTCCCTGAGCATACGTATAGCGTCCTGAGCGTCGTGAGGCTTTCCGAGCACGTCATCGCCCGTCCAGACAATGGTGTCGGCTGCGAGGAGAATCTCGTCTGGCTGAAGGGGCCCATGGGCGTCGAGGGCTGCCTGTGCCTTCAGGCGAGAGAGACGCTCTACGAGATGCACGGGCGCTTCTTGGGGGAGTCGTGTCTCGTCGACATCGGCTGGTTCTATGCTGAGCTCGAATCCAGCACGTTCCAGCAGCTCTTTGCGACGAGGTGATGCAGAGGCGAGAATCATGGACATCCTTTCCAAGGCGTGAAAAGAACGCGGGAGCCGCCTTTACGACTCCCGCGTTGGTTGGCGCAATGCACAAACCAAAAAGTGAAGCTACTCAGCCTCGATGGCAGAGACGGGGCAGTTGTCGATGGCCTCCTGCACGTCGTCTTCGTACTCGGCTGCATCGTCGATAATGACTTCGGCAACGCCGTCGTCGTTGATCGCAAAGACGTCAGCAGCAGTGGACTCGCAAAGGCCGCAGCCGATGCATTCCTCGTTTACGGTAACCTTCATGATGGTTTCCTCTCACTCGTGCCGGGCATGCGCCCTAGCGCCTTATGTGCACGGACCCCCATCCGCGCATTCGAGCCGGGCTCCCCGCCCATAAACTCTTGCTACCTTTGTACACCCTCTTTGCGTTTTGCGCTACCCCTTTCTATAAAAATCGATAATCAACCTTACGCATTGTTACGCATTGTTACTACTCAGGCCCCATAGCCCGGGCGAGCGCCGTGCTCATGACAATGGGGACGTGACAATGGGGCCGTAGCCCTTTGTCACGAGTCAATCATAAGCAGGTGGCGCACCACCCTTGCAATTTCGGGCCACCTCTCCTTGGCTTTCCTGACCCGGAAGAGGTAGACGTACCAGTTCAGAACGACTGAAGTCCCTGTCTCCATCCCCGTGTTTCCGACGGCCTCCCTGCACCCCCTCTCGCGTATAGCCGAGGACGGCATGACAAAGTCGTCGGCTAAGAGGCGACGACCATCTCTGCGAAGGGGTTCTCCCTCGGCATGGCAACAATCCCATCCGCTGCTTGGGACCTACCAGATGGGATTGTCGCCAAACAAAGAGCCGGGTAGGCCACAACAAACGGTTACGACTCCTTTGCTGCGTATCTTAAAAGGCGGTGAAATAGGATAATAATCGTTTGCCGCCGCTTTGGGCGCATTCTCAGAGACGTGTATTGTTAGAATCGAAAGAGATCGTCCAAGATGACCACATTGGTGAAGGCGTTGGCGTACTCGTTGTGCTTTAGCCCAAAGGTGGTGATGAGCGTGCTGTGGATCGTCATCTTGGGCGAGACTGACTTCATGAGCAGCTGCTGCCTCCCCAGCAGAACCTTGTAATAGTCTTTATCAACCGCGAAGTCCCCGCCATAGTATTTGATCTCGCACATGTTCACGACGTTGTCGTTGCGTGATATAAGCAGGTCGATCTGTGCACCCGTCTCGTCGTCGGCACGTTTTGACCATGTGGAACTCGTTGATATGACGCCCAGGACACCCAGCGCGGCCTTAATCTGGTCCACATGGTTGAAGCATACGTTCTCAAACGCAAGTCCGCGCCACGTGACCACCGGTTGTGACGAGGTGTTCTGCTGCCAGAAATGCGGGCCAATGTTTCGAGCGCCGCTTACGAAACGCAGATAAAACAAGCAAAACGGGTCTACGAGCTTGTAATGCTCCGCCCGCTTGCTCATGCCAAAGGGGACATACCTCACAATGAAGTCGCTTGCCAGCAGGGCGTTGAGGTGGTTTGTCAATCGTCCGCCATCCGAAATCCCCAGCTTCTGGGTGATTTCCTTGCGAGTGAAGCCGGCGTTTCTGGTGTGGAGCAGTCGCACGATTGATTTTTTGATTTCTGGACTGGCAAAGACCGAGTTGAATAGACGGTCGAACTCGTCGCGCAGTGGTGCCCCGGAGTCAAAGAAGAGCTTGTCGAT
>CACXZL010000527.1 GCA_902772085.1 uncultured Coriobacteriaceae bacterium
GCGACACTCGTGAACGAGGAGGACGGCCAAGACGTCATCCCCACCAACTATGTGCGCTACGCCGACCAGTACGTCAAGGTCGATGGCCGCTGGTACATCAAGCGCCGCCGCACCTGTTTCCTCATCAGCGAGAAGCGCCCCTACAACGCGTAGGCGTCTGCGCACAGGTCACGCTGCGGGGCATGTCAGGCGACATGCCCCTTTTTGGAGGGAGGAAGCGTATGTTTGGCAGAAAGGACGTCCGTGACGGACGCGCCGTGGTGACGGCCGACACGAGCCACCTGAGCGCCGTGCAGCTCGAGGTGCTCGCAGCATACCAGGCTATGCAACAGGCCATGGTGAGCGCGGACCACGACGCCATGCGCGGCATCGTGGAGGACGATACGACCTTTACGCATATGAGCGGATACACCCAGCCCAAGGAGGAATTCATCTCCGAGGTCGGCGGGCCGCTTACGTACTACCACAGCGACATCCGCGAGGTGGATGTGCGGATCGACGGCGACTGGGCAACGCTTACGGGCACCGTTGCGCTCACGGCCAACGCCTATGGCTCGCGCGGGACCTTCGCGCTGCCCTTGTGCCAGGCGATGCACCGTGTGGACGGCCGTTGGCTGTACTCCAAGCGCATAAAAAAGTAATACATTCAGGTAAGGAGCGACTCTCGCGAGCGCCTTTGCCCTTAGCTTTCATTTGCGCATGTCATTATTTAGACCCATGAGAAAAGACCAGCCATGACAAAAGCATTTCCACAGCTCCGCAGTCCCTTCACCATTGGCAAGCTCACCATCAAGAATCGCTTTGCCGTGGCGCCCATGGACCCCGGCTTCGACGTGGAGCCGGACGGCAGCTTCACGCAGATGGGCATAGACTACTACGTGCGCCGTGCGCAGGGCGGCTTTGGCCTCATATACACCGGCGGCATGGGCATCGACACCGACTTCGAGAAGTTCGCGCCCTCCATCCTCGACAACCCCGCGGCCTTCGTGCGCACGGGGCAGGAGATCAACGCGCGCATCGCCGCGTACGGCGCAAAGATGTTTGTGCAGGTGGCGTTTGGCCTGGGTCGCAACGCGGGCCTCTCGGCTCCAAGCGAGCTTGCCATCCTGTGGGACCCCAGCCGCAGGACCCGCGCCCTCACCGCAGAGGAGATCGAGGAAAAGATGGCCCATTTCGTCGAGGCATGCAAGGTTGTGCAGCAGGCGGGCTTCGCGGGCATAGACGTGCATGCCATCCACTGGGGGCACCTGCTCGACGAGTTCGCAATGTCGCTCATGAACCAGCGCACCGACAAGTACGGCGGAAGCCTGGAGAACCGCCTGCGCATCCCGCGCGAGCTGCGTCGGCGCATCGCCGAGGTGTGCGGGGCGGATTTCCCCGTAACCATACGCATCGGCCTACGCTCGGGCTTGAAGGGCCTCTGCCAGGCGAGCTACTCGCTGGACGAGCCTGACGCCGGACGCACGCTGGAGGAGGCTGTGCGGATTGCCAAGTTGTTGGTCGAGGACGCCGTGACGGGGGAGAGGCGCACGCTTGCCGCCGACACCGTGGTGCTCGCGCTGGGCTTCCGGCCCGCGGAGAGCCATGCGGCTGAGTTTGCCGCGCCTAGCGTGGACGTCTACGAGATCGGCGACGGCCGCCAGGTGGGAAACATCATGACCGCCATATGGGAGGCCTACGAGGTCGCCCGCGGGCTGTAGGCATCGGGAGATAAGTTTTCGTAAGAAAGGAAAACTATGACACAAGGAAAACTGGGTTTCGGCTTCATGAGGCTTCCTCTGCTGAGTGAGGACCAGAAGGACATCGACTTCGCGCAGCTTGAACAGATGGTGGACGAATACCTTGAGGCTGGCTTCACCTACTTCGACACGAGCTTCGCCTATCACAACGGAACGAGCGAGGCGGCCCTCAATTCTCTGCGGTCCAGAAAAAGATAGCAAGCCCTTGGAAGAGAAAGATTCTAGGCATATGTTCTCGATGCCTCGCGTGCCAGTCGAAGCATGAGCGGTGC
>CACXZL010000528.1 GCA_902772085.1 uncultured Coriobacteriaceae bacterium
CGTCGCCACACCCGAGTTCCATGCATTCGTCGCGATACGCCCTGGCGCGCACGCACCACACCTCATCATGACGAGACACGGCACCACGCCGAGCACCAGCGGAAATGCGAACGCGTAGATCATGAAATACGAGTACACGCCATGACTGAACGCCTCGTACACCGCGCCAAACAGCGCACATGCCACGGCAGCTATCGCATACACGAGCGCGGCCCCGAGCAACGTCGTGGCAGACGGGCATGCCTCCCGAGCGTTATCCGATGTAAATGATGTCATTGACACTCCTCTCCTTGGTTGAGTTACCAGTTGTCGTGGGGTTGTTCACGAGCGACCCCTGAAAAACCATGGTGGACGATCCCCCACCATCCAGGTTGTAGGCGCAGGTCACGCCCAACCCCTGCATGAACTGTGCCAGCTCGTACAGCGAGAAGCCCTCACTTTCGTCCGTACGCCCGTCTGAGACCACCAAGACGAAGTGGTTCTTGTCTATGATGCCCAGAGCGGTTCGCGGATTGCTGGCCTTGGCCTTGCCCACCTCGTCGGTTTGCGACACGCACACCCCACCGTCCTGCACGAGCGCCGGCCCGAACGTGAACGCCTGCCACACGCCTTGGTTCACGAGCTCTTGTGCGCTCACCGTTGAGGGATCCACTACCGCAAGGGACCCGTGGTCGATGCGTCGGAACTGCCTGAGGATGACGATTCGCTACGGCGCTCGTACTTGCCAGATGGCTTGCGCGAGGCAGAGTGGTCGCTTGTCGCGCTCTCGTCCGCGCTGGAGCCTGAGTTTGCCGAGTCATCCTCAACGGCATCGCCGCTGGTATCGCCAACCGTGCCGGACCCCACATCACCAGCGGACGCCGAGGGGTTGTTTGCAAACATCGACGTGTTCATCTGCGTGGCGCCTTCCATATACGGACGCGCGAGCACAAAGGTGTCGAGCGCGAGGTAGGCGGTGAAGCCCAAAAGGCATGCGCTAAAAGCGATTGCCCACGAGTGCCTTTTGAGCGCTTGCAAGCGCCTGCCGTCCCATGCTCGCGGACCCTCTTGCTCCGTCCGAAACGCCGGCAACGACGGCTTGGGGTCTTCCGTCTTTCTTGAGTTTCTTTCCATGGTCTTCACCTTTCTCCGCAAATACAAATCGTTGTTGCACGCAAAAGCTCACGAGAAACAGAGCCAGCTCCACGGCAATCTTTGCCACGTAGGCGCTAACGCCCCAGCCAACAAGCCCGCTCAGAAGCACCGTGTTGCACACGAGCAGGCTCACCGCGAGGGCCACGTAACGCGCGAACGACCTCGCCACCGATCCTCCCCCGCCAAACACCACCTTGCGGTTGAGCGCGAAGTTGATCGCCCCGCTCACCACCCGAGCGCACACGTTGCAAATCGTCGCCGCGCCTATCATGGACAGCAGCAAACAAAAGAGCAGGTAGTCTATGCCGAAGCTCACGAGCGAAGAGGCAGAGAAACGCAGAATCCTGCCGTATATGCGCACGGAGTCGCGCAAGGGGTCGAAGTGGGAGGCAGCGTTTTTGTCGAGGTAGATTGTGCGAATGGGAACCTCTCGCAGCGGCACGCCGTCGCGTGCGAACTCCAGTAGCACGCTCGTCTCGTATTCGTAGCGGCTGCCGTCGATGGCAAGAAGCCGTGGGATCAGCGCACCAGAGAACGCCCTCAGCCCCGTCTGGGTGTCGTGGACGGCAACGCCGCTCGCGACGCGAAAGACGCCGTGCGTGAGGGAGTTTCCCAGCTTGCTGCGCAGCGGCACCCTCCCGTCAAACGAGCGTGTGCCCAGCGTCAAGGTGCCGGGGTGCTTGCGCGCGACGTCGCACACGTGAAGCACGTCGCCCGCCGCGTGCTGGCCGTCCGCATCGACCGTGACGACCACGCAATCGGAGCCAATCGTCGTCTGAATGTAGCGCAGGCCCGTCTTCAGCGCCTCGCCCTTTCCGCGATTGTTTGCATGCGAGAGGACCGTCGCAAAGCCCGCGACCTGCTGAAACGCGGCCT
>CACXZL010000529.1 GCA_902772085.1 uncultured Coriobacteriaceae bacterium
TCCGCGCGCCACCGAAATAGCGTAGGCGGGCCAAGTCGATGTGCGGAAGACCCTCGGGGTCACCGACGAATAGCTCGGGAGCCTGGCGCTTGTCTGCACGGGCGGAGAGCTTGTACATGAGCGTCTCCACATCGGCGTTGTCCAGCGCATCGACCATGGGGCTTCGCGCGCCCGGCTGGCCTTGCAGACCGTGCGAGAGCACGACACGGTAGAGCTCCTTGAGCTTGGCGGTGTAGGCCTTGTATACCTCATGGTCGTACTGCGTGATGGCGTTGGAGACCGTCTCGGAGCAAGACCGCCTGAGCTTGAGGATGCCGTGCATGCCACCCACCATGTGCTTCCACGAACGCTCGAGCGCCATGCGCTCCTGGGGTTCGAGATCCTCCAGCGCCTCCGAGCGACAGATCATGCGTACGCGCGAGGTGATCTCCGCATTGAGCCGTCGGTTTGACAGCATGCGAATGGCACCGTTGTACACCTGCCCGGAGTCGGTGCCCGAAAAGAGCTCGTCGCTGCGCCGCAGATACTCCCCCACCAGCTCGCCGCCAGACCGGTCGTCCTCGTGAAACGAGTCGATGAGGTTGTTTCGCTCCTCATACATCATCTCCTCGATGCGACTCATGTCCTGTGGCACCTGCGACATGAGGTCGAGCGCGTTGTGATACATCGCCACCGGATCCAAGTCCGGGGGCAGCTTGCCGCCCTTGCGGTCAAACTCGTCCAAGGCGCGCTGGGCCTCCTTCACGCGTGCCACGAGGTCCGCACGCTGCGCTGCGGGATCGGGGTTCACCACCATGGAAAGCCGCGTCAGAGCCTCCACGATCATCTCCACGCGCGGACTCGAGAGGGTGATGGTCTCGTTGCCGATGGTGTCCGCGCACGCAAGTACCGCCATGGCCTCCGGACGAAGCGCATGCTCGGACTCGCCCGTTGGCAGGATGCGTCGCTCGAGCAGCTTGTATTCGCGCACCCATGTCTCGTGAACGACCTCGCGCGCATCCATGCGCGAGCCGTCAGCATGACGCCAAACCTTGCAGTCGGCAAACTCGAGCTCGTCGAGCATGGCGTCCATCTGCGCGTAGAGAACCTCCGACTCGCGATGCGTGGAGCCGTCGGCAAAGAGTTCGCGAAGAAGCGCGATGGTTGTCTGCGCAAACGGACTACGCAGCATACGCATGGCGCCGTCGGCAAACGTCGCATCGAGCTGCGCGTATTTTGCAACGACTTCGCTCACGATCGGCATCACCCCTCAATCCGTCAGCTACCTCAACCAAATACATATCATCCTAACACGCATGGACGACAAGATGGGAAATGCATGAAAGTAAATGCAAGTCAACGTATCCCATGCAGAGGCTGTTTTTTTGAGGGCGACTCACTTCGAAATACGCGCTTGTGTTTGAAATTTCGGGCTCCAAAAACGCGGGGCCGCAGAAACGGCTCACCTACCTGCGTGAACGAAGGGGTCATTACCGCCCCCATGCGGAAACCGGCCTTAAAAACCAAACACAAAGGCTCGTTTCGAAGTGAGTGGGACATAAAAATACAGGCTCCCGCCGGTGGCCTGCAGCAGGCCCCGCTCGATGTCCGTGCGACCCTTGGAGATCCCGCTCTCGACAAGCCACATGACCTCGCGATAGTGGGCGACCTTCTCGGTCACGTCCACGAAGGGCGAGGCGCCCTTCGGCTGCCACCCCTCATCCACGATTCCCCATCGCTTGGCAAGACGGAAGAGGAAGGCGGCCATGTCCGCACGCGCGACGTAGGCGTAGGGTCGGAACTCTCGCGTGCCATCAACAAGTGCCCAGCCTTGCGTGACGCCAGCGGCAGCCAGCTAGCTGATGTCTTCATGGTGCGCAGTCTTTGCGCTGACGTCCACGAACGCCACCGAATCCTCCACGGGGTCGACTGCGTCAAGATGCGTGGCCATACCGCCGTTGTAGGGACGTGCCTCGTATAGCACAGGCGCTTTCCAACCGTCCACGCCACTCAAAACCGCGGCGCGA
>CACXZL010000530.1 GCA_902772085.1 uncultured Coriobacteriaceae bacterium
GAGGCCAACCCGCGCATCATTGAGTGGTTGCGTGAGCGCGGCACGCTCATCATGCACGAGGATATGAACCACAGCTATCCGCACTGCTGGCGCTGCAAGAACCCCGTGATCTTCCGCGCGACCAGCCAGTGGTTTGTGTCCATGGACGCGACCGGCCTGCGCAAGACCGCCCGCGAGGCGCTCGACCACGTGGACTTCTATCCAGCGCATGCCGTGAAGCGTATCGGGTCCATGGTGGAGGGCCGTCCCGACTGGTGCATCTCGCGCCAGCGCAACTGGGGCGTGCCCATCCCGGCGTTCACCTGTCAGGACTGCGGCGAGTCCGTCATGAACGACGAGACGCTCGACGCCGTCATCAAGCTGTTCCGCGAGCAGGGGTCTGACCACTGGTTCACCGACGACCCCGCGAGCTATCTGGGCGATGCCTGCACCTGTCCCTCCTGCGGGAGCCACAACCTCAAGGCGGATCGCGACATTCTGGACGTGTGGTGGGATTCCGGTGTGTCGCACACTGCCGTATGCCGTCACCGCGGCTATCTCTCCTTCCCCGCAGACATGTACCTGGAGGGTTCCGACCAGCATCGCGGCTGGTTCATGAGCTCTCTCATGACGAGCATCGGTGCATATGGAGTCGCTCCCTACAAGTCCGTCGTGAGCCAGGGCTTCACGCTTGACGGCCAGGGCCGCAAGATGAGCAAGTCCCTCGGCAACGTCATCGATCCAAACAAAGAATGCGACACGCGCGGCGCCGACGTGCTTCGCCTGTGGGTCGCCTCGGTGGACACCTCGGTGGACGTACCGTGCGACGACCAGATTCTGAACCACGTGGGCGAGGCATACCGTCGTTTCCGCAACACCTTCCGCTTCCTGCTTGGCGAGATCGAGGACCAGTTCGACCCCGAGGTAGACGGGCTTGCCGTAGAGGAGCTCGAGCCCTACGACAAGCTCATGCTCGCACGTCTTTGCGAGGTGCACGATCAGGTGAGCGAGGCGTATGCGGGCTATCGGTTCAACCAGGTGTTCCGCACGCTCTACGACTTTGTCATCACCGAGCTATCAAACGGCTACCTCAACGCCACGAAGGATCGCGTATACTGCGAGGCGCCGGAAAGCCGCGTGCGCCGCAGTGCCCAGACGGTATGGGCGCACATCCTGTCCATGCTGCTTCGCGACCTGCAGCCCATCTTGGTGTATACGACCGATGAGGTCATGGCCTACCTTCCCGAGAGTATGCGGGATGCGCAGAAGTACGCCGCCCTTCTTGACTGGTGGAAGGCGCCCATGGGCGCAGAAGAGCGCGCGCCGTATCTGCCGGTGTATGACGCCGTTGTGGAGGCGAGGGCCGCATTCACGAAGTCGTATGAGGCGGCGATCGATGCCGGCACCATCACGGAGAAGACGACGCAGGCGGCGTGTGCCGAACTCACGCTCGCCCATGAGCAGTATGAGCTGCTTGTTGGAGCGTTTGGCTGCGACCTTGCCGAGCCGTTCGTGTGCTCGGAAGTGCGTATCGTGGAGGGTGCCGCGCTTTCCTGCAAGGCCGTGCCTGCACAAGGTGACAAGTGCGACCGCTGCTGGAACTGGCGCGAGGTAGGCGAGGATCACCTCTGCCATCGTTGCCATGAGGCCGTAAAGGCTTACGAAGAGTAATGAAGTGTCTCAAGGACGGGGTTTCGGCCCCGTCCTTGCGGCGTTACAGGAGGACGGAGTTGGAAACGAGATTTAAGTCGCTAACCGGACAAGGCGGACGTTCGATCATCTACTGGTTCGTCGTCGTTTTGTCTGTGATTGTGGACCAGGTGACCAAGGCGGCTGCACGTGAGGTTCTTGAGCAAACGTCAAGCGTGCTGGTGCCTGGCATCATAAACCTCGTACACGTGGAAAACACCGGAGCGGCATTCTCTTTTTTGGAGGGAGGTTCGGCGTTTTTCGTGGTGCTTGCCATCGTCCTCATAACGGCAATCACCGCTTTTGTATGGAAGACAGAAGATCTTCCCTTGTATCTCGGTCTCGTAGCGGGTGGCGGCATGGGAAACATGATCGACCGCGTGATAGACGGATCCGTCACCGACTTCATCGCTGCCGCCTTCATTGACTTTCCCGTCTTCAACGTGGCCGATATGTGCGTGACGGTCGGCGTGTTTCTTTGCTTCTTTGCGTTCTTGCGATGGGACGCAAAGAACGAGGCCGTGAGTCTGGATGGCCAGAGCCATGCATGAGGATGTGGACGTAGAAGACGCGTCGATTGCCGCAGACGCTGCGTTCGACACGGAAGATATCATCCAGGCGCTCGTGGACCCCGACAAGGTGGGGTTCAGGCTCGATGCGTTTCTCGCGGCTTTGCCGGGATGCCCGAGCAGATCGGCTTGTGCGAAGCTCATAGAGTCAGGTTCGGTAAACATAAACGGGACAGTGGCGACGAGCAAGTCGGAACGCGTCCAGCTTGGAGACCGCGTCCAGGCATGCGTGCCGAAGCCCAACGTGCATCCCCACGTGTTGCGACCAAACCACGACATACATCTCGATATGCGCTTTGAGGACGAGTATCTCATGGTGCTCTCCAAGCAGGCGGGGCTGGTATGCCATCCGAGTCCCGGCCATATCGACGACACGTTGGCAAACGCGTTGGTGGCACATTGCGGCTATGAGCACCTTGGCATGCTGCAGGGAGAGGACAGGCCCGGTATCGTGCACCGTCTCGACATGGACACGTCGGGTCTCATGCTGGCGGCAAAGAACGACAAAACGCAGCGTGCTCTGCAAGACCTCATACGGCTGCGTATCTTGGATCGCCGCTACATCACGCTCGTCCATGGCTTCGTCGCGCCAGACGAGGGCACCATTACCACCGGCATCACCAGGTCAACGAGGGACCGTATCCGGATGACGGTGAGCGATGACCCGTTCGCACGTGCGGCGATTACCACCTTTCGGACGTTGGAGCGTTTCGAGGCGGGCGTGCGCGAC
>CACXZL010000531.1 GCA_902772085.1 uncultured Coriobacteriaceae bacterium
ACGGGGGGTACAAAATCCAGTTACCGCTTCGACCACCACCCAAATAGAACTGCAATGCGCCGCCGTCCCCGACGGACAGACCATAGGACTGGCGGCCGACCTTGTTTTTGACATGATTCCATTCCGGAAAGTTCATCTCACCGCTCTGTTCGGTATTACCTTCAAGATAATAACGATCCGCTACGAACCTGCACTGGTAGAAGGTCAGATTGGAGGACGTCGTACTCGCATTGGGCTTTACTAAACAACCGGCCTTGAGTACGTCGCCCGCCTGCAGCGAGTCAAATGTCACCTCGGACACATACTCTTCCGCTTCGCATACATAGAAAACTCGCCGCCGAATAAGTGCCGCAAGGGTCCCGGCATGATTCCCATCAGCAGCAGAAGGACGAGCGTGAATACAGTACCCCTTTTTAGATTGCGCCATTTTGCCCTGTCCATTGTTTCCCTCCCTTTCTAACGTGTTCCTGAGCCCTGACAAACCCGTTGATTCTCTTGCGCGTAATTTTACTCCATCCAACGCCACGATGATGTCTTACGGATATACATAATACCCGTAAATGGGCGCAGCGGCCAAAGGCCCCCAACAGACGCTTGTAACGAAATGCTTGCCCTTGGCGATCTGCCGGCCAAGACCAAGTTCGCATAGGACAGGGCCGATACCCCAGTTCCACCACACCACATGGGACGATACTGGCCGACCCGTGAAAGGTTGATCGCTATTGGGGCGATACGCAATGGCCTCCCACTTACACGCGTCAAACAAAAGAACGCACGCATGATAGAATAGAAAACCATCTGGGTCTGGGGAGGTTTCACATGTGCAACGGTTCGGTTGGGACGCGGGGCGAGGCGAACGTGCTGGACAGGCGCGGGGCGGGCATCGTGCCCATAGGCATCGAGAGCTTCGACGACGTGGTGTCGAGGTTCGTCTACGTCGACAAGACGCTGCTCGTCTCGGAGCTCGTCGACCGCGGCGGCGTCACGCTGTTCTTCCGGCCGCGCAGGTTTGGCAAGTCGACGGTGCTGCGCATGCTGCAGAGCTACTTCGAGGCGCCGGTGGAGGAGCAACACGACATGCGTACTAAGGTTCCGCTGCCGCCTGGCGCGTGACGCGACGTCAAGGACGTCCACCACGTCCTCGTCGTCCTGCGTCCAGCTCCTCGTGAGAGACCTCACGAGCATGTCGTTGAAGCCAAGGCCCAGGCGCTCGATGTCCTCCTCAGTGAAGAGCCGGTGACGCCTCGCGTCAACCGCGCTCCGGAGTTTCACGCCAGGCTTGTAGATCCGCACGCAACTCTCGGCGATCCGGCGTTCTGCGTAATATCTTGTTTCCCAGCCCCTTGGCTCTGCTCCCCAGAAGCAGTCTCGTCAATGCGATACAGCTGGTCCTTCACGCGCTTGCGAAGCTCGAGCGCGCACTCAAGGATCTCGGCCTGCTCCTCCTTGGTGGCCTCACCAGTGGGATGAATGATCTTCATGAGACCCGTATACGTTTTCTGCACGCCGTCGCGATCGCGCGTGGAGAGCGAAGGATGCAGCTCGAAGTGCTCCTGCCACTTCCCCGAGAAGTCGAGCGGCCGCATGGCCTTGAGCGCCTCGGCAAGGTAGTCCACGATGAAGCCGAAGTCCGTACAAAACATATCGCCCCGGATAGTGTCCATCTCCCATCCTGGGATGTAGGCGTATATGCGATCGAGGTAAGCTGAGTCGTGGTAGACGGCGGGCAGGTCTTCGAAGAGGTCGGTCTTGCGGATCATGTAGCTCACTTCAGGATGTCCACGATATCACCCTTGGGTCTCTTGCCCTTGCCGGCGAACTCATCGAACGCTACGCAATCCCAGAACCCAACAAGCCCGACCTGCTTGGTAGAGTTGTTGAAGAAGAGCTTCGCGGGCGTTATCTCGCCACCGGAGATCAGGATGCCATGCAGCGAGAGCTCGCTGAAGACGTGGCTCTTGCCCGTGCCCTTGGGACCGAGCTCCACCAGGTTGTAGTTGCGCTCGCAGTACGGCACGAGGCGTGTGAGCATGAAGAGCTTCGAGCGCCGCCCCAGCTGCTCTGGCGCGAGGCCGGTGGAGCGGATGATCGTGTCGATCCATTCGTCGGTGGTAAAGGCCCTCCGCGCCTCGCGGTAAGAATCCAAGTCGAAGAACGCCATCTGGATGGGCTTGAGCCTGTTTGGCAGGAACTGAAGCCCTTGAGCTTGATGTCGGACTGGACGGCGTTCGCCTGCGCGCGCTCCACGTAGTGCTGGGCAAGTATGTCCTTCACGCGCTCAACGCCTACGGCTATGGCCTCGGCGTCGTCCGTCGCGCAGTTCTGCCCCAGCAGGTACTCCAGCACGTAGCTCGGCACGGCGGCGTTGCTCGAGACCTGCTTGACAAGGTCTTTGCGTACCACGTAGCCCGTGAAGTAGTCGTTGAGCTTCTTGTCGAGGTCGTTCATCTATGTGCTCACCTTCCCGTATTCTTCAAGGTGTAGTAGGTGTGGCGTCCGTTACCATGCTTTCGCAGGACCCCACAATCTACCAGATCTTTTACTATGGCACGCGCTCGCTGCTTGCTTATACCGAGGCGCTCAGCGACGTCTGCGACGTATACACGACCGTTTGCACGCGCGATGGAGACAATCTGTCTCTCTCTATCGCTCACAAACGCTCGCCCATCGCTCGCCCATCGCTCGCCCATCGCTCGCCCATCGGTTGTAGCAGTTCTTTCCTGCTGGCCTTTTACATCCAAGAGCGCGTCGCGAATGATTCCCAGCATAAACTCGACGAACACTGTGGATTCGCCACGTTTGCCAGCCTCGAACAGCGCGTCGTAGTATTCCTTCTGGTGGCGATGAATCAGTGTCTCCACAGGCATCCAGGCAAAGATCGGTCGCCACGTGCGCAGTATGAGTGAATGCCATAACCTGCCGATGCGTCCATTGCCGTCCATAAAGGGGTGGATGTACTCGAACTCATAGTGAAAGACGCCGCCTTTCACGAGCGGATGGTCAGGCGAGGACTGTAACCACTCAAATAAGTCGCCCATCACCTGTGGAACCACACTCGCAGGACTTCCAGGGTGGATAAGCACGTTACCTGCATACACCCTAACGTCACCATTACGAAGGCATC
>CACXZL010000532.1 GCA_902772085.1 uncultured Coriobacteriaceae bacterium
ATACCGGCACCGCAGTCAACGATGCTTCCTACGGGCTCACCTTCCCGTACGGTTTGGCCGAACTCTACGTGGGGCACAAAGACCCCTGCAGCACTGGCATTGAGATACGACACCGAACGGTCGCTACTTACGGCAGGCGTGCGCAACTTTGTCACGGGGCCCGACCAGATGCCTAGTTCGCTCAGCACACCGAGCATCCCCTGCGCGAGCTGACTTCCCACTTCCTGGGTTATGCGCATGCCAACGCCCGCTTCGACTACGAGAGTCGGCACGCCGAGGTCGTTCATGCTGTAGGCAAACGTTCCCTTGAGGACGGTCGCATTGCCGTGAATCCAAATCAAGTCGACGTTGGCACGCTGCGCAAGCGGCACCAGATCGTTTTCCCAGAGCTCGTTGATGCGAATCTGGGGAATCTCGCGCAGAAAGATATTGCTTGCATGAAGGTCAAAGGCGACGGCGGCGCCAGAGACGTCGGCAACTAGTTCTGCAGCCATCGTCTCAAACGGCGACGCACTGTTGTTACCTGGAAAGATGCGATTCATGTCGAGGTCAAACTGCGGGATACCCCGCTCTATGGCTCCTACGCCCATAGGATTTGCGGCAGGGTAGATGTCAACGATGCCGTTCAGGTGCTCCCGCCCCTCACGCAGGATTCGCGCCAACTCGAACACGGCAAACTGACCTTCCAATTCGTCGCCGTGAATTCCTGTCACCACGCACGCACGCGCCACGCCCTCCCTCTCGGCCTCAGACAGTCCCTCCGGTGCAAAGCGATGCTTTACAATGCGTAACCACTCGTCTGTAGCCAGTTCGTGCGCCGCCACTTCGATTCTCATGAGCATCCTCCCAACTCGAGCACCTCCATGTGAACGTCCTGACATTGGCCCGGTGCCCCCATGAAGCTTCCCCGCTCGACAGGACAGTCAGACCAATCCCTGCCCACCGCAAGTGGAATGTACGTCTCGTCCACGCACGTGTCGCGGGTCGGATCGAATCCACGCCATCGACCCCCGAGGTGTGCCTGCACCCACGCGTGCGTGCACCCCTCGCCAACTGCCAAGCCCAGCACGTAGCGAGCTGCGATGCCGAGATATCTGAGTAACGCAACCACGATGTGCGCATAGTCTTGACAGACTCCGCAATGCAGAGCAAATGCCTCCGATGCGGTGGTCGTGATGTTTGTAGATCCCGGTGCGTAGGTCATCTCTTTTGATACGGCGTGGCAGAGATCGGCCACGTGCTCATACGCCAGATCGGGGTCATCCTCCCAAAGACTGGATACCAATCCCTGGGCGCGGAGCCAATCGCACATCTCGTCACTTGCGGTTGCCAACGCACTCGGATACCGATACAGCGGATGCGCGACGCAGGGACCCGTCTCCCCCAAATCAATCCGTACGATTCCCTCGCTCACATAGAGCACGTAGTCATGCGCCTCGGCGATGCGACACACTGCTAGCGCGTTGCCAAAGCTATCCCGTTGCGCTTGGAGCGATACCTCGGGCTCGATGCACACGGCCCCCTTAAGGATTGTGAGCCCCTCTCCCTCGCGAGGTTGGCAGCGCAGTACGAGTGCGTGCTCGCATGCCGGCTCGTCAAAGATGACTTTTGTGGCAAACCTATAGCGCAATGTTCGTGGTTGGTGTTCGACGACACACCCACGCTCCGGCACATCACACATCGTTAATGAGACCTTCGACGCAGTCAATAAGAAGCTCGCGATTGCGCACGGGATCGGGATTTGCCGCCAAACCCATCAGCACTTTGAGTCTCTCGCCATCACGTCCCAATGGCGTCATCTGCAGCCGCGACCAGAGGCGCGATATCTCGGCCGGCAACGTGTTGGCATTGCATCCCAGCCGCACGTACATGTCGATGCGCTCCACCGTGCTTCCGACCTTGAGCGTGTGGCGGCTATGGCGGTCAAGAATCGAGTCGTCGCTACATCCCCGAAGCAATACGATGGCATTGTCGTAAGCGTTTCCCAGCGAACTGATAACGCTATAGGGAAAGTCCTTGTCGAAGAGAAAGCCGTACACGAAGGTATGGCCGTCTTCATACGGGCAGGGTATCTCCAGTCGTTCGCATAGGCCACGGTAGTCCATGACCTCGCCATCAATCGAATCGTCGTAGGCACGTTGCATGAGATTGACTTCGATGAGCGTCCGCTCGACGTATCGACCCAGCCAGAACAGCCGGTTCGTCTTGCTTAGGATTTGAGTACCCATGTGTCTTTGAAGCCTCCTCCCTGACTCGAGTTAACAATCGAGTTGCCTTCTTCGCGTGCATAGCGCGTAAGTCCGCTCGGCCACACGCGCACGTCGCGTCCCATAAGCACGAAGGCACGCAGGTCGGCCTTTCGTGGCACGTCACCCTCTGCTAGGTGCGTCGGCAGCTCGCGGAAGTCGACTACCTCTTGGGCTATCCAGCGACGAGGTTCGGCAAGCACGCGACCAAGCAGCTCTTCTCGGCTTTCAGCAGAAAGCGTGCCGGCAAACACGACGCCGTAGCCGCCCGCCTCGGCCGTGTCCTTGATGACTAGCTGATCGAGGTGCTCGACCACGTAGGACCTGTCGTTCTCAAACATTGGCAGATAGGTTGGGGCGTTTTGCAGCAACGGTTCCTCGTCCAGGTAGTAACGCACCATGTGGGGAACGAAGTAGTAGATGCCCTTGTCATCCGCCGCGCCGTTGCCCGGCGCATTGACGATGGCAACGTTGCCCGCCCGATAGGCGCACATGAGGTTGGGAACGCCGATAACGCTTTGGGGCAGGAAGCAGGTGGGGTCCAGATACTCGTCACTTATGCGTCGATAGATGGTGCCCACTCGCTGGCTTCCCGTAAAGCTCCGGTAATATACGCGCTCGTTCTCCACGTAGAGGTCGGATGCCTCTGCCAGCACCACTCCTGCCTGCTCGGCAAGATAGCTGTGCTCGAAATACGCCGCGTTGTAGCGACCCGGGGTAAAAATCACGTTGATGCCGCCACAGTTGACGTGCTCCATCACCTCATGCAGCATCTTGCCGTAGCCACGGTTGTCCACAATCTGGTTCCGGCGGAAGGTGTCGGGATTGCACTTGCGGCAGATCTCACGACTGATAAGCGGATAGCTTGCCCCACTAGGTATGCGAAGGTTGTCTTCGAGCACGTACCATGTACCGTCCCGAGCTTGCACGAGGTCAATCCCCGAAATGTGACTGTAGATGCCTTTGGGTGGCTTGAGGCCCACACAGGGAGCCAAGAAGCCGGGTGAGCTATAGGCGAAGTCCTCCGGCACGATGCCGTCACGCACGATACGACCCTCGCCATAGACGTCATCAAGATATGCGTTGAGCGCTTGAACCCTCTGAGCAAGACCCCGCTCTAGCAGCGCCCATTCGTCACCGCCAATCACGCGCGGAATTGCGTCGAAGGGAAAGAGTCGCTCGTTGAAGGAGCCGTTCTTGTAGATACCGAACTTCACGCCGTAGCGCGCGAGCTGTTCGTTGATGCGGGCGGTGTGTTGTACGAGTTCTTCCATGGCACCTCCGTTGCACGCCTGTCCGACATGATGGGGGCATCTTAGTGAGGCAGTGTGTCCATCGTGTAAGCGGTCTGTGCGCGGGATGTTTCGCGGGATTCTAGCTGCGTAGGGAAGC
>CACXZL010000533.1 GCA_902772085.1 uncultured Coriobacteriaceae bacterium
TCTGATCTGGGTAATGCAGAATGCCCAAGAAAGCAATGCAGTCGCAGGTAGAGCGGCTGTTTTATGCGCAGTCCAGCCTATTCCCAAAAATCGGTCCAGCCAACAGAGCCGACCACGCGTTCGTGGTGCGGCGAATCGGTGAGCGGTTGTCGCGTTCCGCACAGCCCCGCATATGCTGTGCGGCTCATCAATCTATGACCTGTCGTTGTCCCCAGACTTCCAGTGGTCGAGGGTGGGCAGGAGCGCCCCCATGAACGAGACCGCCTCGTCCAGGCTCATGCCCGTGGCCTCCACGAGGTAGGGGGCCGAGGTCTCGATCACGTCGTCCATGGTCTCGTAGGCGAAGGCGCCTTGGTCGTAGCACCACTTGCAGTAGTCGGGGTTCTCGTGACCATCGGCGTCGTGCCCGCGGTCCATATTGGGAACGGAGAACGGCGTGCCGCAGCACTGGCACGCGGGCTCCGCCGGCAGGTCGAGGAGCCTCATGACGGGGACGCCGAGCGCCGAGGCGAGAAGCTTGGTCATGTCGATGCTCGGCGTCGTCTCGCCCGTCTCCCAGCGGCTGATGGCCTGACGGGTCACATAGACCTTCCGCGCCAGCTCCTCCTGCGTCAGCCCGGCTTCCTTGCGAGCCTGTGCGAGTGCGTCCTTGGTTGCCATGATGTGCTCCTTTCTTTTGTCTGTGATTCGAAGGTACTGCGCTGGCTGCCGCGTGTCACGCAACGGCCTGTTGCGCTGTTCTGGGTGTCGTATGGGCCTACGGCCGAGGCCAGATCTCCGTCGGGTGCGCGTAGGGTACGAAGATCATGCTGCCATATGACTTGTCTACTCGTTGCCATCATCTCCCGAGCCAAACAGGCCGAAGGCCATGCCCATGCAAACGCCGAGGCAGATACCCGTCCCGATGTTGTGCAGCGAGACGCCGAACGCGATGCTCATCAGGACGGTCGTGCAGGCGGTGAGGACCCACCGCTCTCGTATCTCCATGACAGCCTTCCTACGCCATCGTGCCGTTCACGATGGCGGCGTATGTGTCTTCCGGAATCATGGGGGAGCCAATCTCGGCAAGCAGCCCGGGCTCGATCGCGCCCGTCTCGGCGTACTGCCGCCCGGCCCGCCTGACCAGCTCGAGCCTGGGTACGGTCACCTCGGCGGCCTCGGGCGCGTTGAACATGGGTGCCTCCGGGACGGTGACGATAGTATGGCTGCCTGAGAACATCAGCTTGAACTGCGCGACCGCAGGCTCGAAGTTGCGGGTGCTGTTGGGAAAGCCGCAACCGCAGACCATGAGGTAGCGCAGGTGCGAGTAGTCCGCCTGGCCGACATGCTCGTAGCGGTCGCCCACGCGCTGCATCGCCATGCTGGAGAGCGGCAGGGTTCGGTCCATGAGCGCCTTGAGCGGCGCGGGCATGCCGTAGCAGTACAGCGGGAAGCTGAGCAGCAAGAGGCCGCTCTGCAGGATGCTCTCCAGGATGACGCGCATGTCGTCGTGGTGGACGCAGTCGCCGCCGTTGCGCATGCAGGAGAAGCAGCCTGTGCAGTACTCGATGTGCTGGTCGATGACGTGGATCGTGCGAACGTCCTGCTCTGCGGCGTCGCGCATTCCCTCGATGAGGGCACGTGTGATGTGCATGGTGTCGCTTGCGTCCCGCTTGGGGCTGCCGTTCAGTACGAGAATTCTCATGAGAACCTACTCCTTTCGCTTGCTGATTGGTTGTTGTCTACTGGCCGATGCCACTGCCCGTACGCGCCTCCCTCTCGTGGTAGATGCCGGCGAGAGAGGAGAAGCACGAGGCGGCCGCGAAGAAGACCACCCCCCGGAGCGTCTTGTCGTCAGCAATCTGGAACGTCGCTGCGACAAAAAGCAGCAGCGCCGCCAAGGTGGCCATTTGGTACTTCCGTACGGTGCTGTTCTTCTTTGTCATGATTTCTGCCTCCTTTGCGTCTGAACTGCTCCGCTCGTGCCCAGCTTGGGGTGCGAAGTATCTCTGATCTGAGCCTTTCTGTCTCGCTTTCGCGATTCGACCATTCCATGTGCCTTGCTCCTCAGTACGCAAAGACGCAGCGCCAGCCATGGGGCCGGCACTGCGTCTACGCGTCTCGCACGGTGGTGGTATTCGATTGCTGCTGTGGTCAGTAGCTACGTTACGTTTGCCCTGCTGGTGAGCGTTCCTCTCCTAAAGTCGACGACAAGCTCGCGCTTGCACTTGGGGCAGAAGAGCGGGAACTCGATCAGGACCGTGCCAGGCAACACCTTGGTCCTGGTCTTCTGCCCGCAGCGGGGGCACCTGATGAACTCGCTCTTTGCGTCAGTTGCCATCCGTTCCTCCGCTGCTCGTGAGCTGCCTGAAGATTGCGTCGCGGTCAAAGTCGCCTCGGTGCAGGCCCGGGATTTCCTTGTACGCCTTGCAGATGGAGAGACTGAACTCGGTCAGGATTGCGCTCATCTGCTCATCGGTGTAGGGGCTGTCGTCGGTCACGATGAGCGGCGGAAGTAGCAGTCGGCCTGCTCCGCGTCCATCCGGTAGATGCGCATGAGCGACGTGCGCACGAGGTCCTGCGAGAGCGCGAGCGCTTCCATGGCGCCACCGCCCGCGTTGCTCGGCTTCTCGAGAAAGAGCAGCTTGTAAAGCTCCGGCTCTTCCTTGGCAAAGCGTATGTAGCTCTGGCCGACGCCCAGAAAGGGGATGGGCTCGGCGAGGCCGCGCTTCACGTAGGCACGGTAGAGGTCTTTGGCAGCCTCATGGACCTCGTGCTTAAGCGCATCCATCGAGTCGAAGTACGTGAACATGGGGCGCGTCGAGGCGCCAAGCTCTGCGGCGAGGGAGCGCGCCGTGAGGGACCCGATGCCACCTGCGCGCGTCACGCGCAGGGCCGCGTCGATGATTTCTTGTTTGGTGAACTTGACGCTGGGAGGCATGTTTTCCGTCCTTCTCCTCTGCTTGCTGAGTATGATAACATATGTTGCGTAACAGTTGTTGTGTAATTTGCTCGATGAGGATGGTTTGCCTCGGAGGGGCTAACCGATGAAAGGGTGGGACGGACCGTGAGGTATCAGAAGTCAATTATGTTGCGCGACGGCCGAGAGTGCGTCCTGCGCAACGGGACGGCAGAGGATGCGCGGGCAGCTCTCGACAGCTTCAGCCTGACGCACGCGGAGACGGACTACCTGCTCACCTATCCCGACGAGGGCGGCCTTACCTTGGAGGGCGAGGCGGAGTACCTGCAGGGGAGGGCGGAGAGCGACAACGAGGTGGAGATTCTCGCCGAAGTCGGCGGTTGCATCGTGGGATCCGCGGGAGTCGGCTGCGTCGGCTCGAAGGAGAAGCTGAGGCACCGAGCTGAGTTTGGCATCGGTATCGAGCGGGCGTACTGGGGCTTCGGCATCGGTCGGGCCCTGATCGAGGCGTGCATCGAGTGCGCGCGGGCTGCGAGGTACGCCCAGCTCGAGCTGGAGGTTGTTGCGGACAACGAGCGTGCCCTTGCGCTCTACCAGAGCGTAGGCTTCGTCGAGTACGGGAGGAACCCCCGGGGCTTTCGCACGCGCCAGGGCGGCTGGCAGGAGCTGGTGCTCATGCGGCTCGAGCTCGACGAGTAAGTGCGTGTGTGAACAGGGGACTGTGAACAGGGGACGTGTACCTGTTCACTTCCTTCCCCTGTTCACCGTCCATGCAGAGCATGAGGAGGGACCTTGGCGAACTCGCTCACGATATGCAGGATCGTGCTTTGTGTCGTGCTGTTGATAACGGACGCCTTCTCGCCAGCGTTCTTCTTGGCCTACGCTCTCGCTGGGCTAACGGATATGCTTGACGGGTATGTGGCGAGGAAAACCAACTCAGCAAGCGAGCTTGGGACTAGGCTCGACAGCATCGCCGACCTCGTTCTGGTCATCGTCTGT
>CACXZL010000534.1 GCA_902772085.1 uncultured Coriobacteriaceae bacterium
TATTGGGATGACACGTCACCGGGCAGCGTAAAGCGACCGGGACGAAGAGCTCCCCTTACGCAAAGCGTGCCGTCTTTTTCGTCTAGATGCGCACCATGCTCTTGAAGTTGCGCGTCGAGCGGTGCGAGCGGTCGCTCGGCGAGTCGTCCGTGACGTACGAAACGTGCAGGTATGCCCATCGCGCATACGACGGGGAGCAGAAATCGAAGCGTTGAGCCCGATTCTCCGCAGTCGAGCATGCACGCGTGGCGTTCACTGCCCTCACGAGAATGCTTCCGGAGTACGTCCATGCATCGTCTCGTCGCTTCGATGTCGAGCGAGGTGGCGTTGCATATCACATCGCAGGGCTGCTGAGCCAAGGAGGCGAGGATCATCAGCCGATGCGCCATGGATTTGGATGACACCGCCTCAACAGAACCGTGCACAGCGCTAGGCGTGATGTGGACTTCCATGCTACGATGCCGCCTTTCCACAGCCGATTCGCACTATCTTCGCCAGTTCGTCGAGCGTTACCTTGCGTATTTCCACCTTGCCGATACGTATGGGTACGATGAGGTTTACGGTTTGGTCATGGCGTTTCTTGTCGTGCACCGCATAGTCCATGATGGTGCAAGGATCGAGATCCGTGAAGGTCGGCAGTCCATGAGCCGCGCATATGGACTCTATGCTTCGTGCCGTTCCCAGCTGCGACCAGCCCAAACTCTCTGCGGCGCGAGCGACGCAGCAGAGGCCAACGGCCACCGAGGTGCCATGACCCCACGCATACCCATGTGCCGACTCTATGGCATGGCCGAGCGTGTGGCCGAGATTCAGCGTTTGTCTGAGACCACGCTCACGCTCGTCTGCATTCACGACGTCGCGTTTGATCTCCACGTTGCGAGCCACGATGCGCGCTATCTCTGCGTCATCGCGATCGGGGGAGTTCATGGGACGTGAGCACAGCTCTTCAAATAGTCGCTCATCTGCCAACACGCCATGCTTGATGACTTCTCCGCATGAGTCGGTGAAGAGATCGTGGTTGAGCGTATGGAGGCATTCCACGTCCGCCACCACCACGCAGGGCTGAAGAAAGGCGCCTGCGAGGTTCTTCCCTGCTTGGAGATCCACGGCTGTCTTGCCGCCCACGGACGAGTCCACCATGGCGAGCAGCGACGTCGGTATCTGGGCCACCTGAATGCCGCGTAGATAGAGCGCGGCGGCAAGGCCCGCCATATCACCGGTGACTCCTCCACCGAGAGCGACCACCACGTCGTCACGGGAGAGCTCGGCCTCTGCGAGTCCTTCCAGAAGGGTCTCCAGCGTAGAGAGGCGCTTGTGGCGTTCTCCTGCGGGAAAGGTCAGCAGAGTGGTGCGATATCCCGCATCCTTGAGCGACACCTGAACTCGGTTCGCGTAGAGAGGTGCTACGTTGGAGTCACTGATGACTGCGGCGATATTTCCTCCGGCGGCATCGCGTATCAGCCGCCCTGCCTCGTCCAAGATGCCACGTCCCACGTGGACCTCGTATGCACGCGAAGACGTGCTGACGGGTACGATGTGCTTCATCCTCTCGATCACTGCTCCTCCACCTCCTTCTTGCGATGGTTGGCGTCGCCCGCGTCGATGGCGTCTTTGTATTCTTGAAGATGATGGATAAGTATGCCGATCTCCTCGGAGAGATAGTCGCCGTTTTCCAAGAAGAGCTCTGTCCACATCTGGGCGTTGAGCCGTGCGACGCGCGTGAGGTCTTTGTAGCTTCCTGCAGAGAAGCCTTTATGCACCTGGGCAGAGGGACTCTTTACATAGGCATTTGACACCACATGGGCCAGTTGGGACGTGAAGGCGATCACCCTGTCGTGATGCTCGGGCGTACTGAGCGTATACATGCCAAACTGGCAGGGTGCAAGGAGGTTCTTGAGCCGCTCGAGTATGTCTAGGCGCACGAAGTCATCCATGTGCGCGGGCGGGACTACGATCATCGGGGCGCCGACGTACATGTCTGCGCGTGTGTAGGCAAATCCAGAATACTGGGTGCCAGCCATGGGATGACATCCCACGAAGTGCCAGTCGTGGTCTTTTGCGATGGCAAAGCATTTCTCGCAGACCGATCGCTTCACGCCAACGACGTCTATCACGATGGCACCGGCAGAGATGGAGTCGGCCATGTCTTCGAGCCACTCGATAGACACTTGCGGATAGCCAGCGAGCACGATGAGCTCGCATGTCGCGACGCTCTCTTCGTCGAGTTCGCCGTCGACGCACTCTATCATCGCAAGCTCAAGCGTCGAGCGCGTGCGGTTCCACGCATAGACCTCAGTGCCTCCTGCGTGAAGCGCCTTTGCAAAAGACCCTCCCATGAGTCCAAGTCCCAGTATTCCGACGCGGTTTTGCACAAAAGCGGCGTTGGAGGGAATGCTGGGATGCATGTGCGTTTCGTTTTCCGCCATGGCTACTCCTTCATGTCCGAGGTGATGACCTCACGAAGAAGGCGTATGCGCCTCATCGCCTCGCTGAACTGATCGGTCGTGAGAGAATGCGCGCCGTCGGCCACGGCTCCGGAGGGCAGGTCGTGGACTTCTATCTCCAAGCCGTCCGCGCCGGCAGACGTCGCCGCGAAGGCCGCCGGACGCACATAGCGCATGTAGCCCGTGGCATGGCAGGGATCTGCGAGGACGGGCAGGTGCGAGAGATGCTTGAGTACGGGAATGGCGTTTACGTCAAAGGTGCTCTTGGTGCGGGTCTCGAAGGTGCGGATGCCGCGTTCGCAAAGGATCACCGACGTGTTTCCCTCGCTCATGACGTACTCGGCTGCCATGAGCAGCTCGTCTATGGTCTGCGCGCGGCCACGTTTGAGCATGACGGGCACGGAGGTCTTGCCCAACTCGCGCAGAAGGGGGAAGTTCTGCGCATTATGTGCGCCGACCTGCATGATGTCAACGCCCTTGCGGACGAAAAGCTCGACGTCGCGGGGATCCATGATCTCCGACACCACGGGCATGTCGAGCTGCGCCCCCGCCTCGAGCAAGAGGTCGAGGCCTCTCTCGCCCATGCCCTGGGGTGCGTAGGGAGAGGCGTTCGTGGTGAAGGCGGCTCCGCGCAGGATGTGCGCTCCTGCCTCCTTCACGCGAGACGCCACCTTGATCAGACTGTCGCCCTCTACGGAGTACGGTCCTGCGATGACCGCGAAGTGTCCGCCTCCTAGAAGGACGCCATGGCCGCAGTCTATGACGGTGTCTTCGGGATGAAACGTGCGGTTTGCTTTTTTGAACGGTTCCGATACGCGCTGGACTCGTTCGATGATGGTCATGGATTCCAAGAGAAACGAGTCGATGCGCGTGGTGTCGCCTATGATTCCCACGATCGTGTTGTGGTCGCCCTGCGAGACGTTGGTTTTGAAACCACGTTCCTCGATCCAGTTGATCAAGTGCTCGAGCTGCTCGTCGGTGGCCGTATTCTTCACTACCGCAATCATGTGTCCTCCTCAAATCAACGCAGTTTATATGCTACCT
>CACXZL010000535.1 GCA_902772085.1 uncultured Coriobacteriaceae bacterium
GCCGCCCTCGCTCATATAGAGGTCGATGACGTACATGTTGAACGCATAGATGATGACGAGCGTGAGGAAGAATACGAAAAAGTTGCTCACGCGCACCATCCAAAAGCCTATGTCGCTCGAATCCCCGCGAAAGAGGTAAGCGGTACGGTCGGCGACGAGCAGCAATGCAGATCCCATTTCAAAGAGAGCGAGTGCTCTCTTCTTGGCGGGCCGGATGGTCTTCGACCTGAGAACGAAAAGGCTGATGATGATGCACGCTCCACTGAGCACAAGCATGAGGTCGAGTTGGTAAGTCCTGAGAAGGTCCAATATCATGCAGTGGCACCTCTCACGTCCTGCTCGGTAAGGGAGGCGATTGGCAGCTTGCGGTTGTTCAACTTGAGCGCAAGCTTGCCATCCGCGACGAGCTCTGCGGCGCGCCGATGGAGCTCCTGGTCCCAGTTGATTCCTACAAGGCTCCAGTTGTTGTCGCATGCGGGTGTGATTTGGCCGCCTTTGACGTTCTCGATGTAGTCGTTAATCATTTCGCGTATGCCACCAAGGTTGCTGGCAACGGGCGTTCCGTCTGGCCAGCACAAGTCCTCGATACGCCCGCCAGCTTCCTTGGAGACGTTGATCTTGTAGTTCACGCCTTGGAACATATCGTAGTTGAACAAGGGCGTGTCGGGGTCAAACGATATCGTGAGGTCGCCTTCTTTCAGCGTCTGGAAGAAGCTTGCCGACCACTCCATGTACTTTTTGAGCTGTGCTCCGGTCATTTCGAGCGTATACAGGGTGTTTGAGAACACATAGATCTTCGCGGTGTCGCATCGGCGGATGGGACCAGGTTCCAATTGTGCCTCGCGCGAGAGAAGCGCGACAGACGACACGGCGGCATCGGCGTGGTGCAACTGCACCTCATGGATGAGGTCGATGAGGGCCGTGTCTTCGAGGACGGCTTGCGGAATGGCTTCGAACTCGTTCGCAGGCGTGAGAGGCCCTCCTTCCAACGAGCCGACGACCTCTTGTGAATACCGTTTTGCCCGCTCGTCGTAGGGGGCCAAAAGCTCAAGGATGTCTGGGTCGGTGTCGTAGGCACCGATCTCCACAGAAGACGAAGTCCGTTCCGCAACCTTCCATCCGTCACCGTCGCGCGAAAGCGTCAGGTCGATCATCGACATCGTCTGTGCGTGGAACTTGTTTTCCACCACCAGCACGCCATTGACTTCCTCGCCCTCGACCAGCTTGTGGGTGTGAGCCGCGACGACGAGGTCAAATTCCGGACAGACCTGCACGAGTTCGCGAACGCCTGTATGGGGCCAGCCGTCTTCGTTGTCCACTCCCATGTGCATCACGCCGATGAGCACGTCCACTTCGTCTTTGATCTGGTCGATGATGGCCCGTGTCTTGTCCACGGGGTCGTCTACCTTGCAGTCTTTGAGGTTGGGCGCGTCCCATTGCGTGATGAGCGGCGTCACCATGCCGATGAGCCCCACGCGCACGCCACCCTTGTCGAGGATGGTGTAACCGTCGGCGATGGGCTCGCCGTTCTCGTCAATCACGTTGCCCGTGATCACCTTGCCCGAGAAGGAGGCGATCGACTTGCGCAGGACATCCATCCCATAGTTGTACTCGTGGTTGCCCGTCACGCCAATCTCATAGCCCAGCGCATTCATGCAGGCAATCATGGAGAACGATCAGTCATACCTGGAATTAATCACGGAGCATCTCACATCTAAATATATCAAAAGTAAAATGGATATATCTGTGGATAATATCGACAGCCTTCGGATTGACGAAGCTATCGATGTTTCGTGGGAAGATGCAAGGATGAGAGTCCCCAAGAAAAACAGGAAAAAAGGAGATAGGAAAAACTTAACAGGTGTCTACCGTGCTTTAACTGCAAACCAGATCGAAAAGGCAGTTACGATACTCTGCAATTATGTTGCGGCTGTAAGTACAACGGACATTGATGAAAACGATGCTGGGCTTGTTGAGTATAAGCGGAGTAAAGAACCATTGATCAGCAATATTTCTTATGCTATTTCAGCACTGCAGCAGGAGAAGCCGGAGTCTCTTCACGACTATGCCGGGCAAAGGGTATTGCTCCATACACTTAATGGACTGAAATCGCGGCTAGACGGTTCATACGATGAGAATACAAAAAAGTTCTTTTATATCGATTTCCTTAGAAACGACAGAGTGCTGCTCA
>CACXZL010000536.1 GCA_902772085.1 uncultured Coriobacteriaceae bacterium
GCCGTCTTGAAGCACAGCTCCGCGTCCGGCCGCTCGATGTCGACGCGGACCCGCCCGTCCGGCTTCATCTCCGAGTGAACGAACTCGGTCTGGTCGTCGAGCGTGAGGAATGGGTACACCATGGCTCGCTCCTTTCATGATAACGTCCTCTTTGGGGTATGGTGCGGCGTGATGACGACAGGGGATTTCCTCCGCGAGCACCTTGTCAAGGGGAGACGGCTTGGGCTTGCGCGGCATTATGAGCTTACGCAGGGTTGTTGCGCGAGCCAGTGTCGCTCGGCGGAGCTCTGCGTTGTTGCCAGGCATGGGAGTGCGGGCTCGGTTGCCGCTCCTCGTCGCGGGGCGACGGCTCGTCTGGAGCCATGGATTGCGTGCAGCTCGGGCTGACGCGAGGGGCCTGCGGAAGTGACGCGCAAGTCGCCAGTTGCGACATGGCCTATTATAACAGGCCACGACGCGACCCCGCGCGCTTGGGACGAGAGACGCGTGGGGGATGCTGCGTGTTTCGAACGGCGTGCGATAAGGTCGGGCCCGTTTCCGACACGGCCCTTCACGCGGGTCGTGCCTATGTGGAGCTTGATCCCGCTAGTCTGACGTGCACCTCCGACAGCTCGCGGCTCGTTTGTTCGAGGGACTTATGTAATGGGGGCGGGCGGAGCGGCGGTGCCGTCGGTGCCGTCGCGGACTTGCTGCTCGGAGCAGATTTGTTCGACGAGAGGGAGAGGATCACTGACGTGGGCAGATGGGACAAACCCGCATGAGCGGAACTCGGATGGCGTTACACTCTGTCGGGTGCTATTTCTGTCCGCTCGGCGGGATGCCGTACGGCGCATGTTGTGAGCGCTGCCACGAGGCCTCTCCGCACGTCGTGAAGGGTTCTACGCCGCCCTGCTAGTCGTCCCAGTCCCGGTGGGCGGTGGAGTCCTCGTCGATCCAGCCCTCGTCGTAGAGGTCGTCCATACCCTTGTATGGGACCTTTCTCGGCCTGCCCATCTTGTAGAGGCCGCAGGATTTGGGGCCGTAGCAGAAACTCTCGTGTCTCAGGCGCTGGCTCACGCCGAAGTCGTACTCCACGATCACGTTCGCCATCGCCGCCCACTTGCACCGGAAGCACTTCGACCTGTAGCGCCTGGCGTCGAGCATCCTGCACCCGCGCTCGGCGTACGTGGCGAGGGGCTCGACCTCGCCCGTCCACGGCTCGCGGGCGGCGACGCCCGGCTCCGGCGCACTGCGGGTCACGCGCAGCGCGCCGGCCCGGTAGTAGTCCGCGTACTCGCGCTTCGGGTGGAGCTTCGTCCACGCGGTGCCCACCAGCTCGTCGCCAGCGAGTATGCGCCTGGACTGCTGCTGCCTCTCGGATATGGCGACGGAGAAGCGCCCCTCCACGCCCGCCGCCTCGCCCTCCAGGAACACGTTGTAGCCCGTGTGGGAGTGCGTGCGGTTGTCCAGGCGGTAGCGCCACACGTCGGAGCGCACCTGCACGGCGAGCACGGTGCCGCCGAACTTGATCTTCTCCTGCCTCGAGCACGGTGCCGCTGAACTTGATCTTTTCCTGCCTGTCCCTGTCCATTCTGGGCCACCTCCGGCGAATGCGGGCGATGCGTTCTTCGTGGCAGGATACCACGGCATTGCCCATCTTGTGCGGGATGTGGTGAGGGACCGCGTGAACGTGGCCCCACCTCTGCCGGCGGGGCCGCATGCGCCGCGCGCGTTAGGCGCTGTGCCCATCGCGGGCTGTCGAGCCTGCCGATGAAGGCGGCCATGTCCGCATGGGCGACGTCCGCGTAGGGGCGGAAGGCAAAAGCGCCGTCGTCCTCTAATCATCTCTTCGAAAGGCCGGCGTCGGCGAGCCGCCGGACCTCCTCGCCGCGCGACGACAAATGAACCGAGCCCTTCGACATCGCGCGTTGCGGTTGCGAATCTGCGACTTTTCAGGTGCCTGCCACCTTCGCTCGTGGCGAAAGCCACAAACGCCAAGGCTGGATTTTTTAGTCCCGCTCACTTCGAAAAACGCCTTCGGGTTTGAAATATCGGGCTCCGAAAACACGGGCCCCTATCCGCGGGCCTCCTACCTGCACGGACGTGGGGTACCGTACCGCCCGTACGGGAAAACCTGCCCCAGATTTCAAACCCGAGGCCCGTTTTCGAAGTGAGCGGGGACAAAAAATACAGCCTCTCGCCGTGGCGCCTCAAGCTTTGCCTCGTAGAGCGAGCATTCGGGAAGACGACGACACACCACGTCACGATGCCGCCTCCCTCTGCTAAGGCGTTGCGTCGGGCGTATTGGAGATCAGTTGAATGGGTTCTCTTCGTGCCAAAGGGACTGCCTCTCGACGGCAGCGGGACTGAACGGACGCCAGCCCTCATGCGCCAGACGAACGACCGGCATCTTCTTTGATGCAGCCATGTCTGTTCCCTCGCGCTGATCCCAAGACCGTCATTGTCTGAATAATTGCACCTGCAACAAGTGCGTGCGTCGGCACGACGGCTAGCCCTTGACCGCGCCCGACATGCCTTCCACGTAGAACTTCTGCACGTAGAGAAACAGGGCGGCGATCGGAATGGAGATGAGCACCGCGCCAGCCGCGAAGCAGGTGTACCACTGGTAGATGTATTCCTTTTGCAGCATGTTCCAGAGGCCGATCGCGACCGTGAACTGGCTCGCGTTGGCACGGCACAGCACCTTGGCAAAGATGAAGTCCACCCACGGGGCCATGAACGACATCATGATGGTGTAGATGACGATCGGCTTGGACAGCGGCAGGATGATGCGCGTGAAGACCTGCCACTGGGTGGCGCCGTCCATGATGGCGGCCTCGTCTATGGAGCGGGGGATGGTGTCCATGAAGCCCTTGGATATCTGGAACCCCAGCCCCGCGCAGGCGCTGTACACCACGATGAGCCCGATCCTGATGGCCGATCCCTCCGTGAGCCCCATGGACTTGAGGATGAAATACTGGGCGACCATGGTCATGAAGCCGGGGAACAAACCCAAGATCATGGCGAGGTTCATGTACGGCCTGCGCAGGCCGAAGCGCATGCGGCTGAGCGAGTAGGCCACAGAGAGCATGAAGACCGTGCTTATCGCGCAGCTAAACACCGAGATGATAAGCGTGTTTGCAAACATCCGCGGGAAGTCGAGGACGTTGTGGTCCGTCAGCAGCTTGACGTAGTTGTTGATCGTGTAGCCCTGAGGCAAAAAGGTCGAGGTGTAGGCTCCGGGCTCGGCGCGAAAGCTCGTCAGAACGATCCACAAGATCGGGAGGAGCCAGATGATCGCCAACACGGCCAAGAGAACGTGTATCAGAACGTTGATGACCCTCTTATGAAGGCCCGGTCTGTCTTTTGTCTTGTGGTCTTTCATCACATGAACGCCTCCTCGTTCTTGTAGGAGTTCGAGTTGCGGTAGGT
>CACXZL010000537.1 GCA_902772085.1 uncultured Coriobacteriaceae bacterium
GGTGTTCGTGGGCTTTCCCGTGTGGTGGTACGTGGAACCACGCATCATCGACACGTTCCTCGAGGCCTATGACTTCTCAGGCAAGACGGTGATCCCTTTCGCCACAAGCGGCGGAAGCGGACTGGGCAAAGCGCCGCAGCGCATGCAGACGCTTGCACCGGGAGCTCACGTGGTCGCTGGCGGCACGCTCAACGGTCGTCCCTCGAAGGCACAGCTTGCCAGCTGGGCGGAAGGTGCACTGCGATGAAAGTCCTGGTGCTGCAGGCAAGCCCAAACGTGAAAGGCTCCACCGCACTTCTCGTCGACGAGTTTTGCCAAGGGGCACGCACGGCAGGTCATCGCGTCGAGCGACGAGTTTTGCCAAGGGGCACGCACGGCAGGTCATCGCGTCGAGCGCGTGGATGTGTGCCGGCTGCACATCGCGCCGTGCACGGGATGCGTTGCGTGCGGGTACGAAGGGCCCTGCGTGCAACGTGACGACATGGACGAGCTGCGCGCACAGATTCTTGGTGCAGACGCCTTGGTCTTCGCCACGCCGCTCTACTACTATGGCATGACCGCGCAGCTCAAGACCGTGATAGACCGCTTCTGCTCGGCGAACTCGTCCATCACACGGAAGCACTTGAAGTCAGTTCTCATCTCGGTGGCATGGAACGCGGACGACTGGACCTTCGACGCCTTGGAAGCTCACTACAACACGCTCGTGAGATATCTGAGCCTACGCGATTGCGGGCGCTACAACACGCTCGTGAGATATCTGAGCCTGCGCGATTGCGGTCGCGTGCTCGGACGGGGCTGTGGCACGCCCTCTATGACCTCCCGATCGGAGTTCCCGCAAAAAGCCTACGAGTTGGGCAAGTCGCTCCGCTAACGACTATGGCCATCGGAGCTTGTCTCCAGAGACCATCCGGAACATCGTCGCGATTGGCGCAATGGTCTTGTTTCCATTGCGCCAATCCTATATAAGTATGCCGTCGCAGTGGTCGATCTCGTGCTGTATCGCCTGTGCGACGCTGCCCGTAAAAGTGCGTTCATGCGACTGAAAGCCTTTGTCGTCCCATCTTACGCGAATGCGCTTGTAGCGCCGCGTTGGCCGTACGCCTTCGAGCGAGAGGCAGCCTTCCACGGTCTCGTACGCGACCTTGCCCCACAAGAGCGCAGGATTCAACATAGTCAGCACCGAGCCGTCTTCGTCGAGCACCGCAATGATGCGCTTGCGCTGGCCGATCATGTTTGCGGCCATTCCCACACAGGTCGTGCGATGAGCCTCGAGCGTATCGGCGAGGTCTTGCGCTATGTCGAGGTCTGCCGAGGTGGCCATCTCGCTAGGTTTCTGAAGAAAGCATTTCATCTTCATGAGGGGACGGTTCATGCGCGACTCCTTGCGTGTGCGTGGACGGACAATCTTGCGAGGCTTTCATTATAAGGAAATCATCTTCTTGGCAGCAGCCCACAGTGCAACCATCCAACCACATATGGGCACGCGCGTGAAAGGGCGGTATCGCATCGTGCACGCTATCGGGAGGGCGAGCAAAACATACATTGGGTCACTGAAATTCTCGCGCCAACTGGGCATATATGGAACGCAACCGATCGATTGCCTGGTACGTAAAATAGCTACCATACAATCGATAGATAAAAATCTGCATCACGCCAGTTGGGCGCGGCGTTTCAGCCACCCAATGTATGTTTTTCCCGGACGCCCCCGCCGCAATATAAGGTCTCGAACCACCCTCCCGGCCTCGCCGAGGCCCCGACGCGTGGCGCCACGGATCCGGCGTGGCCGGCGACCGGCACATCCGACCCACACGTTCGGCTGAAGCGCCACATTTTCCAAAAAACCTTGGGACACACCCTCCGTCCCCACGTATACATGGTCAGAGGGCGCGAGAGAGTGCCTGGAAAAACAAGACCGCGGCAAAGGAGCCGCATGAAGACAAAGAATGGAAGGTGTCAAAAATGACCAAGGCAACCCAGAACGCAAAGCACATGAAGCAGACCGTAAAGAAGAGCAACAAAGGCCGCATCGTGGCCATCGCCCTGGCAGGCGTACTCGCAGTAGGTGGCGTAGCTGGCGCAGTGTGCGCAGCGGGGCTTGGAAAAGTGCCCATGCAGGCGCCGCCAGTGACGCAAATGGCCGAATCTGCTCCGGCAACCAAGTCGGCAACGATGAAGCAAGCTGATGCCAAGTCAGCCGCAAAGAAGACCGAGGCCAAGAAGGCCGAAGCCAAGCCCGCCGCCAAGAGCAACGCAAAGAAGGCTGAGGCAAAGCCCGCCGCCAAGCAGGCGGCAAAGAAAGCCGAGGTAAAGCCCGCCGCCAAGCAGGCGGAGGCAAAACCAGCTGCCAAGAAGGCAGAGGCAAAGCCCGCCGCTAAGCCGGCCCAGAAGCAGGCCACCAAGCAGGCTGCACAGCCGGCCGCAAAGAAGGCGGCTCCCGCGGGCAACGCCAACGACGGCGCCGAGGCCAAGCTCTCCCGCGAGCAGTGCGTGAAGATCGCCTGCGACTACGTGGGCGCCGGCGGCCAGGCCAAGGGCCCCGCGATGAACGTGAGCGCCA
>CACXZL010000538.1 GCA_902772085.1 uncultured Coriobacteriaceae bacterium
CATCGGCACCCCAGGTCCGTAGGCATGCACACGGCACGCGTCACATTCTTCTGCAGGTAGCGGACGTGTGCATGCCTACGGATCACATATAACAACCCTTCGGAATCTCATAGGGTGCCGATGCACGGAACACCTGACTGATGCCGTGGAACAAGTGCCGATAGTGCCTAGAATAATCAGGGGAACTATCGCACAAGTCCGGAAAGGCGTATGGCGCATACGTTATTGGGCGCAGACTGGCCGTGGATACAGGCGCTGCTCAGAGACGGTGCGAGGCTCGCGAAAGCAAGCCGGCGAACGGCTTGCCCAGCTTCGACTAACCCATGGACACGATGCACCTTGTCCCACCATAGGTGAGTGCTGGAAACAATGGTACTGCCCGACAGAGAACGGATGGTAGAGCAAGGCGACCTGACTGGTAACCGATTTGGTACCGAGGGTCAGCCGAAAGTGGTACCGTGAATCGGCTCAATTGGTGGCGACTAACGCGCTGTTTTACATTTTGAAAGTAGATATAATCGCCATGTTTAGCATCTAACCTTTGGCAACTCGGATTTCATTCCCAAGGCTTTGGGAATTGTGACAGGAATCAGTGAGTGGTCAGCGAGCATCCAAATCAGCTGCCTTGGATTACTGCGCGATATCGGGCGGCTCTGTAAAGAGAGGTGAAGAGGCTTTTATCGGGTCAATCCCAAAACCTGTGGGTTAGGTTGCTGGCCCGCTAGCTCCATATGGAAAGGGAGGCGGTCGTCCTCTAGAATCTTGCATCTTCCACAACGCAGGGTTCGACGAAGGGAACGACCGTCATGACCAGTTTAGCACCTACGGCTGCGGAGCAGCCGCCCATCTTCCATGCCGAGACCGGGAGGACGCCGCTTCAGGCCGCCGTGGCGTCAGAGCTCGGCGAGGGACTCGCCGACTCCGGCTTCCTCGTGCTCCCGTCGCAGCTTGAGGGGTTCGTGCAGACCGGCGCGCCCCTTGAGGAGCGCGAGGTGGTGGACTTCGGCACGTACAGGAAGCCGTGCCCGACGGCGGTCACCGTCCGCACGGTGCCGGGCGAGCTCGTGACGGCGGACGCCGCCCCGATGATCTGCCCGGCCTGCGGCGGGGCGATGGAGCGACACGGCGACGCCGCGATCATGCTCTGGCATTTCTGCATCTCCCCCACAATCTCCCTCACGAAGTCGTCGTTGTCAACTACTTCCCCGCGAAACAGCCGCATGAGGTTGCGGAGTCTCGTTGGCACCCCCCTCGTACTCGCCACGCACGTTGGGGTAGATCGAGGAGCGACGGTCGGGCACGACCGCGCGTCTGCAGGCACACCGTCGCGATGCCAGATGGCACGCACCTCAAACCAAACAAATCAAAGTCGCATATGAACACGACGATACTGTCGTGCATAAAGCCGACGTGTATTGGCGAGAGCAGAACGACACATGTCCGTTTTTGCACACGACCCACGGCGGTGTGTGCAGAAACGGACATCAACGTGTCTACCAGCCTCGCTATGCGTCCGTTTTTGCACACGAGCCACAGTAGCGTGTGCAGATACGGACACAAACAAGCCCGCAGACAACGTCACATGTCCGATTCTGCACACAATCCATCATGTCGTGTGCAAAATCGGACACGAACAAGCCCGATGACGGCCCCACGCGTCCGTTTCTGCACACGACCCACGGCAGCGTGTGCAGAAACGGACACCGAGGATACAATCGCCCCAAAGCACGCCCGATTTCGCACTCACCAGATGAGACGCGCGCAAAGACAGACGTGAACGGCGCCGATAAACGCGACGCATGTCCGGTCCGCACAATAGCGTTCACGCATACGTCAACGTTCCGGCTCCCTTAGCTTTCTCGCAAGCATGACCATACAAGAAACGTAGCATACCACCGCACCGTTTATTCCCCACGCCCGCACAAGCGGTCCGGACAAGAGCAAGGCCGCAAATGCAACAAAGGCATAACCGACCACTAATCGCCTTTGCGCCCGCATTATCGTAACACCCATGGTAAACAACGACGCAAGCGCAAGCAAACCACCCCCGGCCACGAGCACACAGAGCTGACCCCTCCACGGCCCTAAGTCACACGCATACAAAGCGCTCAGAACGGGTGGCCCCGCTATCGCCGCCGCCAAGACACACGCAAGCGAGATGACGCAGATTATCCCAATTTGCCGGAGCATTGTACGCGCGAAGCTCCTTCGATTCCCCGCCATCCACATACCAGACATTGGCTGTACCAGAGGCGCATACACAAACTGAGCCAACAACCCCACGACAAATACCGGCATAGCAATGAAGCCGTACACCGCTTGCTCCGCATCACCAAGCAAAGCGTCGATAGCGTATTTTGGAGCATTCCCCACATAGAACAAAAGAAATGACGCCAAGAAAAGCGGTGTACACTCGATTAGAAGCGCCAGTGCTGACCCCACTGGGGCCTCATCGTGCGCATGGGGCAAAGACTGAGTCTTAAGTATAAACGTTATTCCGATTACCAAAACTGCTATTGTCCACACAAACCCACCGAGAGTCGCATGCACCAAGTCACCAGTTCGAAGAATCACACAACAAAAAACACCAATCGTAGAAGCTACGCGAATTGTCAGCAATTTGCCAGCAATATCAAGTCTTCCTGATTGCTGATAGGCGCCATCGCAGACATCCTCCACCGCGTCAGTACCTTTCATCAAGGTCATGAGCGCAACGGCCATAGTCTTATCCCATCCATAGCCGTTTGCGTTTGCCGACCAAGCAAGCCAAAGCCATGA
>CACXZL010000539.1 GCA_902772085.1 uncultured Coriobacteriaceae bacterium
TCATCGAGCGGACCTCATCATGGGGTTCGAGCCGGCCGAGGCGCTGCGTCAGCTCGGCTATCTGCGCGAGGGTGGCACCGTGGTCGTCAGCAATCGGCCTATCGTGCCCGTCAGTGCTGCGGTGGGAGGGCCAGCCTATGACGTGGATGCGATCTTGGATTATCTGAAGAACTCCGTGCGCAACCTCGTGACCGTCGACGCGGAGGCGGCGGCACGTGACTTGGGGTCCGCCAAGTGCCTCAACGTGGTACTGCTCGGTGCCGCCGTGCGCAGCGGCGCCATCGGGTTTGCCGTCGAGGAGATGCAGGAGGCGGTGAGCAAGCTCGTTCCCGAGCGGTTCTTGGAGCTCAATCGCCGCGCCTTGCTCTACGCATAGGCCTACCATATACGCATGGCCATATCAGGATCGACCTTCTGGCTGCAAAGCGATTGAAAACGAGAGGAGTTTCTTACCCATGATCATCAATGAGAGACAGCTTGAGCAGGTAAACATGCAGATCCAGCGCCTGCTTGCATCAAACAACTTCTACGGGCAGCGGCTCAAGGAGGCGGGCATCACGGGGGTGTCGTCCATAGACGACTTCCTCGCGCTGCCATTCTCCGAGAAGCAGGACTTGCGCGAAGCGTATCCGCTGGGGCTCTCTGCCGTGCCGGATACAGACATCGTCCGCATTCACTCCTCGTCTGGCACCACCGGAACGCCGGTCATCATACCCTACACGCAAAAGGACGTCGACGACTGGGCCATCCAGTTCGCCCGCTGCTACGAGTATGCGGGGGTGACGCCTGAGGATCGCGTGCAGATCACGCCCGGCTATGGACTCTGGACAGCCGGCATCGGTTTTCAGGCCGGATGCGAACGTCTGGGAGCCATGGCCATCCCCATGGGACCGGGAAACACCGAGAAGCAGCTCCAATTCATGATGGACATGGGGTCTACGGTGCTCACTGCGACCGCGAGCTATGCGCTGCTCTTGTCTGAGGAGGTGGAGAGGCGGGGCATCAAGGACAAGATAAAGCTCAAGAAGCTCATTACGGGGTCTGAGCGCTCTGGCGAGAAGATACGCAAGCGCATCATCGACTCGTTGGGCGTCGAGTACTATGACATCTATGGCCTCACCGAGGTCTATGGTCCGGGTATTGGCATCAGTTGCAAGCATGGACACGAGATGCACGTATGGAGCGACTTTGTCTTCCTCGAGATCATCGACCCAAAGACGGGCAAGGTGCTGCCCGACGGCGAGTGGGGAGAGATAGTCCTCACCACGCTGGTCAAGGAGGGTGCTCCTCTCATTCGCTTCCGTACCCACGACCTTTCCCGTATAGTGCCCGAGCCCTGTGGATGCGGCCATGACGAGCACCCGCGTATCGATACGATCATCGGCCGTTCGGACGACATGATGAAGATTCATGGCGTCAACGTGTTTCCCGCTCAGATCGAGGAGATACTGGCAAGCTTCCCCGAACTCTCGAGCGAATACCAGATACGCCTCTCGCACCTTGATGGCCGAGACACGATGCGGATCTATGTGGAGACGAACGGCTCCATGGATTGGGAAGACGTGCGCACGAGGGTGGCGCGTCGGGTAAAGCATCGTATAGGCTTTACGCCGCTTGTCAAAATCGTGGAAGAGGGAGTGCTGCCGCGTAGCGAGAAGAAGACGCGCCGCGTCTTTGACGAACGTTACGACTGATTGATCCAATGGCCAGAAAGGCTACCTGTCGCTTTTGAAACACATGCGACAGGTAGCCTTTTCTATATGGGGCATGATGTATGCCGTGAAGTCGGAGGCGGGAAATGGATAAAGTTCAACCTGAGATTGAGGCTTTATCTTGAGAATCAGACGAGAGTATGGATGCAAGATATGCTCGATCATGGTATCTCACATGGTGCCGAGGCGCTCGCGGTGGTGGATGAGTGCTTATTTCGAGAGATGGCACGATGGAAACTGGATATTCCGCTGGTGGGACTGGAATAAAAGAGTACTTTCGAATATCTGAAAGAAATACACAACACTTAAAAATCTGTGGGTTATTCCAGTACTTTGTCTTTTTGAGCACAGGTTTTCTTTTTGCGAGGGAAACTAATATGCATTACATCGCCTGGAAATCGTGAGAGCCACGGCGAACGTGAGAAAGGCTAATTGGAGGTAGTATGCATTGTAAGAAATGTGGCGCTGAGCTATTGGACTGGGCAAAGGTCTGCGTGATATGCGGGACGCCCACGACGAATGATTCAGAACACACCGATGACTTGATGTCCGACAACGTTGAGCCAGTCAGTCAAGCTCCGAGCCTCGATAGTCAGGGCTTTACTCTCATGAGTGATCCAGACGATACGTTTGTTCCGAGCAACAAAGTATTTCCTGATGACTTTCAAGATAGCGAGTTTGTGGGCGATCAGAATCACGTCGACTATCTAGATAGCACGGCCGTATCACACAAGGTATTCCCTGATGACTTCAGAGAGTCAACGATGGAGCATGAGCGGCTTGATGTGGAAGCCGCAACGACAAGAGTAAATGCTGATCTAGGTGG
>CACXZL010000540.1 GCA_902772085.1 uncultured Coriobacteriaceae bacterium
CATCTGGTGCTCATGGTCGTCCGCCACGTCGCAAGCCCCTCTCACCTGTGACCATAGGTCTCGCCGTCGTGGCGGTGGCCGTCGTCGGCGTGGCCATATGGCTGCTCGTGGGCATTCTCTCACGCTTTGACGTCACCGTAAACGGTGAGAAGGTCACCGTCGGCGGCGGCTCGACCATACAGACGCTCTTGGACAAGAAAGTCGTGAACCCGACTCCCGGCGACCTGCTCGACGTGGAGGGCTCCCTTCTCGAGGAGGGCAAGGGCGAGGTGTGCGCTGCCACCATCAATGGCAACCAGGCGTCCACCGACACGAAGCTCGAGGCAAACTGCGTCGTCGAGATTAGCGACGGCAACGACTTGACCGAGGACGCCGACGTGTCGGAGAAGCCAATCGAGCACAAGTCAAACGAAGGCGACCGATCCTTCGAGGCGTACTGGTATGGCTCCATCCACTTGCTCTCCGATGGCGAGGACGGAGTCGAGACCGTCAAGACCGGCAAGATCTCGGGCAAGTCGGTCTCTGAGGTCACCAAGGAGCCCATCGATACGGGATATCGCATCTACACCGCCCAGCCTGAAGACAAGGTCATCGCGCTCACCTTTGACGACGGCCCCTGGCCCGACACGACCAACGACATCCTCGACGTCCTCGAGAAATACGACGCAAAGGCCACCTTCTTCACCATCGGGGACCAGATCGCCGCAAACAAAGACGCCGTGAAGCGCGCCCACGAGATGGGCTGCCAAATCTGCACCCATACCTGGGATCACGCCGCAGGTTCCGGCGGTGGAACGAGCCTCGCGAAGATGAGCGCCACCGAGCAGGTTCAGGAGATAAAGAAGGGCTACCAGGGCATCGCGGATGTCTTGGGCGAGGAGCCCAAGCATGTGCTGCGTGCACCGGGTGGCAACTTCTTTGGCGATGTCATCAAGAACGTCTGGGATGTCGTAGACGCCGAGATCGGTTGGGACGTGGATACCGAGGACTGGCGTCGACCTGGCACCGAGTCGATTCTCAACATGATTCTCAGCGTGAAGTCAGGCCAAGTAGTCCTCATGCATGACGGTGGCGGCGATCGCACGCAGACCGTCGAGGCCCTGAAGCAGGCGATGCCCACGCTCGTCGAGAAGGGCTTCAAGTTCATCACCGTAGATGAGCTGCTTGCCTATGGCCTGCCGAGCTCGAAGTCGAGCATCCCCTCCACTACGGCCGACAGCGAATCGTCCTCAAGCGACAGCAAGGCCACGGACTCTGGTTCCACAAGCAGCTCGAGTTCCGCGAACTCTTCAAGCACCAGCGCCAGTTCGAGCTCCAACAGTTCCGCGAACTCCAGCAGCGCCTCGAACTCCTCCAACAACGCTTCGAATTCCTCCAGCAGCGCCTCGAACTCCAGCAACGCCAGCACGAGCTCTTCATCGAGTGCCACTTCCAACTCTTCGTCCAGCTCTGCAGCATCGTCCAGCTTGGTACAAAAGGGACGTCTCCATCTTACAGGGGACGTCCCTTTCCTGTGCTCTGGAGCGCGTTCCACGACAGCCCACGTCCTTACGCGCTTTTCATCACCACCGAGCGCACCACGCCGGCGGCTTTGTCGCATGCGTTGAGGCAGTTTTCCATCTGCTCGTAGATGCGAAGCCACGTGGTGACCTCCTTGCCACCGTCTTCCTCGGAAAAGAGTCTCCGTATGGCGTTTTGGTACACGCGGTCGGCGCCATCCTCTACGCGACTCACCGCGATGGCATGCATCATGACCCCCTCGTCCTTCTTGTATCGCGGAAGGAGCTCCATCATTCCCTTGAGCTCCGTCACGGCCTTGAGCGTGAGCTCCGCCATCTCGACGGCCTCGGGACGCATATGGTCGAGCCGGAAGAGATCGAGCCGTATGGACACCGCCTCCATGAGGTCCACCACATCGTCGAGCCGCAACGCGAGGTCGCTGATGTCTTCGCGCTCGAACGGGGTGATGAACGACGTGTATAGCCGCTTCATGATGTCAGCGACCAGCTCGTCGGTCGTTGTCTCATGCACCTTCATGCGCGGAATGCGCGCCATGGACTCTGGAAAGTCCCGCATGATGGACACGTACTCCTCCGCTGCCTCGAGCAACTGCCCTGCGACGCGTTTGAGCAGCGTGTAGAAGACATCCTCTTTCTTTGCCATGCTTGTACTCCTTCCATCAAAAGACGAGCAGGAAGAGCTTCGCCAATCCAAAACCTATGATGCCGCACCCAGGAAACGTAAAGACCCACGTGAGCACCATGTCCTTGGCAATCGCCCAGTTCACGGAGCGCACGTCCTTGGCAGCCCCCGCGCCCATGATGGCCGCGGTCTTCGTATGCGTCGTAGAGACGGGCAAGCCGGTGAGCGTGGCCACGAGCAACGAGACGGTAGCGCTCATGGATGCCGCGAACCCCTGATACTTCTCGAGCCGCACCATGCCCATGCCCACCGTCTTGATGATCTTCTTCCCACCTATGGCAGTGCCGATCGCCATCGCGGCAGCGCAGACGACCTGTATCCACAGCGGGAAGCCTCCCATCTCCGTGATGCCTATGCCCTGCGCGAGCGCTATGGCCATGCAGGCGGTGGACATGAACTTCTGCCCGTCCTGGGCGCCGTGCATCAGCGCGACTCCCGCCGCCCCGAGGACCTGCATCCGCCCAAAGAAGTCGTTTGCCTTGCGTCGGTCGGCGTTTTTGCACGCTAGGGGGATAATCCGCGATATGATCCATCCGGCAGCAAAACCCAGCACGGTGGACAGGACGAGGCCATAGATCACCTTTACCCACTCGCCCATGTTTACTCCGCCAATGCCTCCTTGTACGGCGATGGCCGCCCCGGTAAGACCCGCTATGAGGGCGTGGCTCTCGCTCGTGGGTATGCCAAACGCCCAAGCCCCCACGCCCCACGCCACGATGCCGACGGTCGCCGCCGCAAGCGCGATGAGCGCCGCGCGATTGTCCCCACCGAAGTCCACCATGCTGCTCATGGTATCGGCGACGGCCGTGGAGATGATGCTCATCCCCACTAGACCGATGAAGTTGCACACGACGCTCATCAGGATAGCCTTGCGCTCACTTATCGATCGCGTGCCCACCG
>CACXZL010000541.1 GCA_902772085.1 uncultured Coriobacteriaceae bacterium
CAGACAGTTACCCTATACGCGCGTTGATCGTGTGGTGAAGGGTGTAGGCGGCCAGGGACTTTACTATCGGCGAGCTGTAGACGAGATGCAGATTTATTGTACGACAAATAATTCATCGAGATATTTCTTCACAGGTTTTCGTCCAGTTCGGCGTGCATCGGGTGTAGAGGATATTGCTTTGACGCGAGAAGTGTTTGAAGTTTTTAATACCATCACAACGGCATCGTCCACCTTCTCGCATAACGGCATGACTTGGAGTGTGGGAAATAGCTACAACAAGTGTTTCCAGCCGGCGGTTGGCATTGGCGGCAGCGGAGGTGTCATGGAGTCTTCGAACTATATGAGCAGCATGCAGCTGCCGTCGCTGTCAGGAAGGCTGTGCTTTGTAAGACTCAAGGCAAGAAATTTTGATTCGGCAAATGAATCATTGTATTGTAACTCTTCGTTTGGTATTGCAGAATATGTCTCGTTGCCAGCATACATGAGTGAGTTCGCTGCATGTCAGATTCCGGTTGTCCTTAACGCGGCAGATTATAACATACGCCTGTCATCGCACTATGCGTTGGACGATATTGAACTTTGGACGGTTCCGAGACAATGATTCGGATCGCCATTCTTGCTGTGCTTGCATTCATCTCTTCGGTGGTCTTCGCTGGAGAGGCGGTATCGTCCGCATTTGCACTCGATCTTCATTACGAGTCTTCAGGTGAGGTTTTCCCGGGAGATGATGGCACAGAAGTCTGGGATATTTCGTCACGATGGATTGCAATGACGACGGAGCGGGCGTCAGACGTCAATGGCGACGGAATACCCGACTGGTGGGAGGATCTCTTCGGCGTCGCGGGGATGGATCCGGCATCCGACCCCGACAACGACGGCTCCGGCGGCGCCACCGGATCATGGTAGGAAGTCGCGGTCTCATTGCACAAAGGGAGTACCCCCTGCTCCTAAACATGAGTCAAGAGGGCCGCATTTCTGTCCACCCCGAGCGAGACAATGTGAGCGTGATGACGGCACGAGTCGGAGGTGTGGGCATGGCGAAGTCGAGGGGCAAGGCGAGGTCGAAGTCGAGGGCGAGGACCGCCGCGCAGAACGCGCCGAGGGGGATCGCGGGCAACATGGCGGAGCTCATCGAGAGGTTCGGCACGGAGGAGGCCTGCGAGCTGCACATGATCGGGCTGAGGTGGCCGGACGGGTTCGAGTGCCCGGACTGCGGTCACCGCGAGTACGCGAGGGTCAAGGGACGCAGGGAGTTCCGCTGCACGGGGTGCGGGTGGCAGTTCTCCGCGACCAGCGGCACCCTGATCGCGCACACCAAGCTGCCGCTGACGCTGTGGTTCCGCGCCGCCTTCATGGTGTGCTCCGACGCGCGGGGCGCCTCCGCCCAGGCGATCGCCAGGGAGTGCGGCGTCTCGGACCTCACCGGCCACAGGATCCTGGACAGGCTGAGGGCGGCGATGGGCTTCGCCATGTCGCTGTGCAAGGTGGGCGGCGAGTGGGTGGAGCTCGACGGCGCGAGCGTGACCTGCGGGAACGCCGACGGGGACGTGAGGCACGCGGGCAGCGGCAAGACGGACGCGCCGGTGCTGCTCGCCGTCTCCGGGACCCGCATGGCCGCGCGCTCGGCCTCCGACGTCACGGCCGGCAGCGTCTCGGAGTTCTGCGCCCAGCACGTCTCGCGCGGCCGGCCCGTCCGCTGCGACGACCACCCGTCGCACCGGCAGGCGCTCCCCGGCGGCTGGGACGCACGCATGCGCGCCTCGGAGGCCGACGGCGACTCCGAGGCATCGCTGCCCGTCGTGCACCACGCGATATCATCCAACCTCAAGGCGAAGCTCGTCGGGACCTGCCACGGCGTCACGCTCGGGAGGCTCCAGGCCCACCTGGACGAGTTCGCGTGGAAGTACTCGCACAGGCTCGGGGACCAGATGGCGGACCTGCTCGGGGAGCTCGCCCGCTGGCCGCACGCGAGGCTCCCGGAGATCCGCGGCGTCTGCGCGACGCAGCCTCCCCACGACGGCGCGACCGACCCCGGCTACCAGCACAACCGCTACGTCGACAGGAAGATGCTCGGCAGGGTCCGCGGGTGGCTCGTCGGCGAGCTCGACGCGGTCGTCGCGGCGAAGGCCGCCGAGGAGGCCCTCTTGACCCATGTTTAGGATCAGGGAGTACCCCCTTTGTGCGAATGGGAGCACTCCTTTTCGTAAAGCGCCTGTCGCCCGAGGTTTTCGAACAGCCTACGCTGGTGTCACAAGGCTCAGAAGCTGGCGACGAATTCTCCGGCCGTGACAATACTCGGCCAGTCGACGCCGGCTTCGAGCAGA
>CACXZL010000542.1 GCA_902772085.1 uncultured Coriobacteriaceae bacterium
CGGTATTACGTCTACCGCAATGACGGAACCGATTGCTTGCCTTTTGGCTATCCCGCCGAAAACGTCGTTGCCCAGCGCACCATCATGGGGCTCGACCATCAGGTGATGGAGGCAAGAGCGTCACTGCCTCTGGGAATCGCCTTTGACAAAGCGCTGTCGCATCGTGACTATCTCACGCTCACGCCAGCCCAACGCCAGCAGGCACTGCTGCAAGCGGTCGTGCTTCCCGGCGACGGTAACGCATCTCATGAAGGCGGCGCCTCGTTCACCAAGCCAGAAGCCCTCGACTTTGAGGACAAGACCGTTCCCTTTGAGGTCGTAGGATCGTCAGGGGCCACGATGGGAGATGGGCAGATCGCCGTGAGCGCGCCGGGCTCGTCGGTTACCCTTGCGTTTGAGGGAACGGACAAAGCCGACACCTATGTGTACTTCGAGAACTTGTCAATGAAAAACACGAAGCCTTCGGACTTCGTATCCGAGGAGGAAAAGAGCAAGATGCTCTGGCACTATCGTGCCAATCTCATGATGCAGGACGTCACGTACCTTGCCCCCACGAACTACGAGATCACCATGAGAAGCGACGCCACCGGCCTCACGGGATTCCTCACCAACAGCCTTCCCAGCAACCACATGTATGGCGGCAAGGACACATGGCTCGTAAACCTTGGCTACGCGGACACGGCCGCTCACACCGTCACGATCTCGTTCAACGCCGCGGGCATTTATACGTTTGACGACCTGCAGATCGTCACCCAGACGCACCAGAACTACGACAGGTTGGTGCAAGAGCGTGCGACCCATACGCTTCAAAACACCGTTCAAGGCTGCAACCAGCTCACGGGCCACATCGACCTCGATACGGACAGCACTCTTTTGCTCAGCGTGGCATACAGCACCGGCTGGACGGCCTACGTCGATGGCAGACCTGCCGAAATCCAGGTAGCCGATACCGGATTCATGGGCATAGACCTCAAGGCAGGACATCACAGCATCGAGCTGCGCTATCAGACGCCGGGGTTGTTGTTTGGTTTTGCCGTAACGGGCTGCGGCTGCATCATACTTTGCATACTTGCCGTTATACTCTACAAAAACTCAAAGAAACGTGATCCGAGGTTGTCGTAAGGAGGATTCATCGTGATTTCCTTTAACATGCCACCCTACGTCGGCACTGAATTCACCTATATACAGGAGGCCATCGACGAACTGAAGATATGTGGCGATGGCACCTTCACTCATCAATGCAGCACCTGGCTTGAGGAGCGCTTCGGCACCAGACGAGCCTTGCTTACCACGAGCGGCACGAGTGCATTGGAGATGGCAGCGGCACTGTGCGACATAAAGCCTGGCGATGAGGTAATACTCCCGTCGTTCACCTTTTCTTCGACGGCAACGGCCTTTGTCGGTCAGGGAGCGCGTCTCAAGTTCATCGATGTGCGACCAGACACCATGAACATGGACGAGAGGCTGGTGGAGGCAGCCATCACACCACGAACCAAGGTAATCGTACCCGTGCATTATGCGGGCGTGGCATGCGAGATGGACCCGATCATGGATCTCGCCCAGGCGCATGGCATCCGCGTGGTAGAAGATGCCGCGCAGGGCGTGATGAGCACCTATCGCGGTCGCGCGTTGGGCACGATAGGCGACTTTGGCTGTTACTCGTTCCATGAGACCAAGAACTACAGCATGGGCGAGGGCGGCGCGTTGCTCATTCGCGATGAGGAGCACATCGAGCAGGCCGAGATATTCCGCGAGAAGGGCACCAACCGCTCACCATGCTCGCCGCCTATCTGTGGGCACAGCTCAGGGAGGCGGATCGCATCAACGAAGACCGCCTCGCCACATGGCACCGCTATCGCGACGCCTTCGAGCCCTTGGCGCAGTCGGAACGCATCGAGCTTCAGCACATTCCCGCTCACTGCGTACACAACGCTCATATGTTCTATATCAAGTGCCGCAACCTCGCGGACCGCACCGCCTTCATAGCGCACATGCGCGAGCGCAATGTCCAGTGCGTCTTCCACTACGTGCCGCTCCATAGCGCACCCGCGGGGCTTCGCTTCGGCGAGTTC
>CACXZL010000543.1 GCA_902772085.1 uncultured Coriobacteriaceae bacterium
ATGGCTCACACAGAGAAAGGTAGACATGAGCGACCTACAGAGCAACCCCGCTTCCGTGCGCGTGCGCTTCGCACCCTCCCCCACCGGCAAGCTCCACGTGGGCGGCGCGCGTACCGCCATCTACAACTGGGCCTTCGCCCGGGCAAACGGAGGCACGTTCATACTTCGCATCGACGACACCGATCCCACGCGCTCCACGGAGGAAAACACCCAGGTGATCCTGCGTGCCATGCGTTGGCTTGGTTTGGACTGGGACGAGGGTCCGGAGGCCGGCGGCGACTGCGGCCCGTACTTCCAGACCGAGCGCATGGACCTGTATCGCGAGGCGGCCGAGCGGCTCGTGGCCGAGGGAAAGGCGTACTACTGCTTCTGCACGCCAGAAAAGCTCGCGGCGGATCGCGAAGCCGCGGCGGCGCGCCACGACTCCTTCCAAGGCTACCAACGCACCTGTCGCGGCATCGACCCGGCAGAGGCCCAGGCGCGCGTTGACGCAGGCGAGACCTACACCATCCGCATCAAGGTTCCCGAGGATCGCGGCGATGTCATCGTCCACGACGCAGTGCACGGAGACGTCACGTTCAACGCAAAGGAGCTCGATGACTTCATCATCTTCCGCTCCGACGGCACGCCCACCTACAACTTCGCGACGGTGGTGGACGACGCCGCCATGGGCATCACCCACATCATCCGCGGCGACGACCATCTCTCAAACACCCCGCGTCAGGTGATGGTGTACGAGGCGCTCGGGGCCCCGACGCCCACCTTCGCGCACATCTCCATGATCTTGGGCGCCGACGGCAAGAAGCTCTCGAAGCGTCATGGCGCCACGAGCGTCGAGGAGTACCGCGACGCCGGCTATCTTTCCGACGCCTTCGTGAACTACCTCGCCCTTCTGGGCTGGGCTCCCGATGGCGAGAGCACGGTCATCAGCCGCGAGCGGCTCGCCCGTGAGTTCTCTCTCGACCATGTGTCAAAGAACCCCGCCATCATGGACCCCAAGAAGCTCGACTACATCAACGCCGAGTATCTTCATGCCATGAGCGACCAGCAGTTCGCCGACGAGGTGCTCATCCCCGAGCTCCATGCGGCCGACCTCGAGCCTGTGGGCGAGTGCACGCACGACGCGTCTTGGTACGATCTGCTGGCTGCCGCGCTCAAGCCGCGTACGACGCTCTCTCCCGACGTGGTGGACCAAGCGCTATTCCTCTATACGGAAGACGATGACCTTGCCTATGACGAGAAGTCGGTGAAGAAGTGGCTGGCGAAGCAAGGCGCACTCACGGCGCTCGAATCGGCCGAGGACGCGCTCACTGCGATCTCCGAGGACGATTGGGACGCGCAGGCCATCGAGACGGCGCTCGATCCCTTGCCAGAGAAGCTTGGCATGGGCAAGGGAAAGGTATTTCAGCCCATACGCGTCGCCTGCGTCGGCAGCGCCGTCTCCCCGGGCATCGGCGAGACCCTGGCCCTGCTCGGACGTACGCACACCCTCGCGCGGATCGCGCGTGCCAAGTCCCTCGCCCAGTAGGCCGCGCCGCTTACGAAGGCAATACCACACTTCGACGACGGCCAGCACGCCTGGGTGTCCATCCGTGCTGGCCGTAGCTCTCTATCGGGCGCTTTCACGCCACGTTATGCCGTGCTTATTTGCGCTTTGGCCGGAAGGTCGCGCCACTGCCGTGACCCTTCTCCTCGCCCAGAAGCCGTCTGCGTATGTGCTGCACGCGCTGGTAGATGCTCTGCGACCGGTCGCGAGAGCCGAGAGAATCGTCGCGGCGAAGAACGTCACGATGCGCCAGATGAGAAAGCCGGCGTTGATGTTTGCGGGGCCAAACATATACCCGTAAAACATATAGAAGCTTCCTTCGGCACCGCCCGTGCCACCTGGCAGCGGCACGGCCGTGGCAACCATCTGCACCATGGACCCCGCAGCAAGGCAGTTCAGGAAATCGCCCTGTATGCCAAAGGCGTTCAGCACAAACCAAGGAATCATATAGAAGCACATCAGCTGTGCCATGGTGACGAGCAGCGTCAGCCCCATGGACGGCAGGTCTTGGGCAGCCTGCTTAAAGGCTCTCGAGAACTTCAGGACCTGGACGTTTACCATCTCGTTCCAATGGTCGACGTTCTTGAGCCAGCCGCGTTTCGAGAGAAACTTGATGAGGCCGTTGCCCACCCGCATGACGAACTTCGGGCAGAGGCACACGATGAAGAGCCCCGCAAGCTCAAGGAAGTGCACGCCAAAGACGATGAGATTCAGCACCACGATGTCGCCATACGTATCGAAGAAGAACCCGAGCTTCGCGAAGAGCATGATGGCGGCAAAGAGCACCACGCCAAACTGAAACATGATGAAGCGCGTGAACTGCGTCGCCGACGCCTCGCCCACGTCGAGTCCCGTACGCGTGAGACGCACGATCTGCGAGGGGATCGCTCCAGCCATCATGGGCGTCAGGTTGCCGAAGAAGATGCCGCTGGCCTCCACGCTCATGAGGTCGCGTATGCCCACCGGCGAGTCATGGTCCAGATAGACGGCGATGGCGTACGCGATGACGCCAAATATGAAGTAACCCACGAAGCATACGCCCGCCAACGCCACCCAGCCCAGGTCGACGCGTGACAGAGCCTCCACGAACGAGCCCATCTGCCCGGAAATGATGAGGTACAGCACGTATATGATGACCACGACGCCAAGAAACAGAGC
>CACXZL010000544.1 GCA_902772085.1 uncultured Coriobacteriaceae bacterium
CATCGACCAGGGCGTCGTAGGCGACGACGTGGTGTGGAGCATTGGTACAAACGGCATACTCGACAGCGACGTCATCTCGAAGCTGCTGAAAATGGTCGGCCCTGACCGTAGGTTGTGGATGGTGAACCTGCGGACCCCCAACTCGAAGGACGTGGACAACAACGCCCTCATAGCGCAGACAGTCGAGAAGAACGACAACGTCTACCTCATCGATTGGCTCGGCGCCTCGAAGGGCCATGACGACTGGTTCGACTCCGATGGCATTCATCTCACTTGGGACGGCCGAGACGCGTACGCCGCACTCGTCGTGGAGACCATGGACTATCAAGTCCCCACCGACGCCGACACGACCTACAACGTGGTGATCCTCGGCGACACCGTCTGTTTGGACGCCGCCGACCAACTTGCGACCGCCTTCCCGAAGGGGCTGGTAGACACGGCAGACGGACGCACCACGCAGGCAATCGCCTCTGCCTACGAGGGCTACGAGAACCAAGACGTCGTAGGCAGCGTCGTCGTGTTTGCCATAGGAAGCGAAGACGCCCTCGACGCGGGCCAGGTGGAGTCGCTCATAAGCACCGTAGGAAACGACAAGGACATATGGCTTGTGAACGCGCGCACGCCCAACAACTGGGGGACGCAAAACAACAAATTGTTTGAGGACGTCGCGAAAAAACACGCAAACGTAACGATAATCGACTGGTACGCCGCCACGGAAGGCCACGACGACTGGCTCGCCGAAGACGGCACAAGCCTCAGCAGTACGGGCGCGCAGGCGTATGCTGACCTCATCGCCAAGGAAGTCGTGATTCCCGAACCCACCGATTCGAAGGACAGCTCCACCAGCAAGGACAGCTCGAACTCAAGCTCCACCAGCAAGGACAGCTCTCAATCAACCTCCACCAGCAAGGATTCGACCGACAAGAGCTCGTCCGACAAGAAAGACGCAAGCGGAAGCGCCAAGTCTACCGGGTCGGGCACCGGCGGCAGTTCCTCGAGCTCTAGCGCCAGTTCGAGCAGCGGCTCAAGCAGCAGCTCTGCCAGCTCGACCGCAGGCGGCAGCTCCACAGGCTCTGGCGGCAGCTCCACAGGCTCTGGCGGCAGCTCCACAGGCTCTGGCGGCAGCTCCACAGGCTCTGGCGGCAGCTCCACAGGCTCTGGCGGCAGACGTACCTCTTGAGTGCAGGTCGCGTACGTTTCACAGTTCACACCCCTGGCCCCTGTAGCATGCCAGCAAGCAGCGACTCACGAAATGAGCGAGCGAGCCTATCGCCCCGATGCATCGATCTGCTCAGAGAGCAGCTCTAGCAGCTCGTCCGTCTTGAAGGGCTTTGCGATGTGCGCGTTCATTCCCGACGCCAGACAGCTCCTCACGTCTTCGTCGTAGGCATTGGCACTCATTGCGATGATGGGCAGCCCTTGGCAATACTCGCTTCCTAGCTCGCGAATTGCCTTGGTCGCCTCGAACCCGTTCATCACAGGCATCTGGATGTCCATCAGCACCGCGTCGTAATGGCCCGCCGCATGGTCGCGCACCTTCTCGAAGCCGACGCGTCCGTTTTCCGCCCACTCGACCTCGATGCCATACTGTTCCAGAATCATGGCCACAATCTCGGCGTTGAGGTCGTTGTCCTCGACCGCCAGCACTCGGCAGCCGCGTAGATCGACCTCGTTGTCCTCGGATACCTCAGGACCGGTCTCACTCTCCAACGACTCCAGTTCCAGCACGACGGTGAACTCGGAGCCTTCGCCCACCTTGCTCTTTACAGAGATCTCTCCCCCCATGAGCTCCACGACCCTTGCCGTGATCGCCAATCCCAAGCCGGTGCCCTGCACGCGGTTGATCGTCGTCTTCTGCTCGCGGGTAAAGCTCTCGAAGACGTGCGGCAGGTAGTCCTCGCTGATGCCGACGCCGGTGTCTCGCACGATGAACCGATAGCGGTATCTGTTTTCTCCAACGTGTTCCTCTTCGGCGATGAGATCGACCGTCTTGCCCGAAGGCGTGTACTTGATGGCGTTGCTCACGATATTCACCAGTACCTGCTCGATGCGAAGCTCGTCGGCGTTCACCTGCAGGTGTCGGACGCCTTCGTGCTGGTAGGTGATGACGAGGGATTTGTCCCTCGCCTGCAGCGCCGTGATGTCCTCGATGCGGCGGAAGATGTCGCCCAGGTTGCAGTGACCGAGGCTCACCTGCATCTTGCCGCTTTCGATTTTGGAGATGTCCAAGATGTCGTTGATGAGCGACAGCAGAAAGTGGCTCGAGGACCCAATCTTCTCCAATGCGTCTGCGACCACCTCAGGCTCGTCGCTCCTGCTCTTGGCTATGTTTGTGTAGCCCACGATCGCGTTCATCGGAGTGCGGATGTCGTGGGACATGTTTGCCAGGAAGTCGTTTCGCGCGCTCGTCCTTGCCTCGGCCACGTGCTGCTGGTACTCGAGCTCGCGCTTCATCTGGGCGTCGATATTGTTTGTGCCGATAATCAGGTGTCGCCCGTTCTCGTCCTCCAAAAGCGTCGCCTTCATGCTGACCCAGATTGGAGTCTCCCCCAAAATCATTCGGTACTTCATGGTAAAGCTGCCGTCGCGCTCCAAGATGGAGAGCACCTTGTCCTGATAGAACGTCCCGAGGAATCGCTCCCGATCGTCGACGAAGATCAGCCGAGCCATGTTCCTGCGGCTCGTTTCAAAGAAGCTCTCGCCCGTCTTCTCCACGCCCAGCCTGTCGTAGTCTTCCGTCGCGCTGTACTCCACGAACG
>CACXZL010000545.1 GCA_902772085.1 uncultured Coriobacteriaceae bacterium
GTAGACCTTCTTTCGCGAGGCGTCACGAACGATCTGCTTGATCTCGACCTTCGCCTGCATGGCGGCGATGCGGCTCGAATCGGCCGGCGTGACGTCGACGCGCTCGCCGCGCAGCTCCGACACCACGGCCCGCACGCGGCTGCCCTTTGGTCCCACGCAGGCACCCACGGGATCGGGTCCGTCTATAGAGGACGACACCGCCACCTTGGAGCGCACGCCCGGATCGCGGGCGACCGAACGCACCTGGACGATCTCGTCGTGCACCTCGGGTATCTCCTGCTCAAAGAGACGCCTGAGCAGGCGCGGGTCGGTACGGCTGAGCACGATCGACTTGCGCTGGCGCTCCCCACGCACCGACTGGGTCTTGTCGTCGGGATTGCGCACATCGATGATCACGGCGCGCAGACGCATGTTGTGCGAGTAGCGCTCGTTGCGCGGACGCTCGTTGCGCTCGTCAGGGAACTTGTGCGTATCGAAGTGCGGCAGCTCCGCCTCTACGTCCTCGCTGATCTTGATGATGTCGAAGTCGTGCGTCGTCTGCAGGACGGTGCCCAGAATCATGTCGCCAATGCGATAGCGGTACTCCTCGTAGACCTTCTTTCGCGAGGCGTCACGAACGATCTGCTTGATCTCGACCTTCGCCTGCATGGCGGCGATGCGGCTCGAATCGGCCGGCGTGACGTCGACTGTACTCGCCAGTCTCCTCGTCGGGCTCGCCTACCGGCACGAGCTCGTATACGTAGACCTTGCCCGACTCGGGGTCGATGGTCACCTGGGCGCCGTAGTCGAGGTGCAGCACCTCCTTGTAACTGCGCTCGAGCGACTTCTCGAGGCGATCGAGCAGGTCTTGTCTGTCTATATGCTTTTCTTGGCACAGTGCCTCTAAGGCCTCTATCACGTTTCCAGCCATGTGGTTCTCCTATCGCTTGCCCGATCTCTTGCCGCCCTTCGACCCCTGCGCGCCTTTCCCGGGCTGGTCGAAGCTTGGCTTTATGGTGCAGGCACGTATGTCGCCGAACTCGAAGGAGAACTCCCCCTCGTCAGTCGTGATGCGTACCTGGTCGTCTTCCATGCCTTCGAGACGTCCCGTGTACTTGCGGCGTCCCTCACTTACGTTGAGCGTGAGCGAGACGTTCTCGCCTGCAAACCGCACGAAGTCGCGTCTCTTGCGCAGAGGGCGTGCCAGACCCGGAGACGAGACCTCCAGGTTGTAGTGGCCCTCTATGGGATCCGCCTCGTCGATGAGGTCTGAGATCCATGCCGTCTCGGCACTCACCTCGTCTAGGGTGATGGGGTCGGCATCCTCTGCGACGTGGTCAATCCGTACGCGCACGGTAGGCGCCTTGCTCGCTCCCACCACTTCAACGTCCACGATATCGATTCCATGGGCATCTGCCTCAGCCTCGAGCAGCTCCAGAAGCCGAGCCCGCGTCTCCTCTTGCATAGACAATGCCATACGCATATCCCCCCTTCTTACAGACAAAAAAAGCGGGGCGAAACGTTCCACCCCACTTCCTCGATAAAACTACGTTAACTATTGGTACCATACCATAATTCTCTCTTCATCGCCAAATACCCACAATTCAACGACTTTGCGCACCTTCGTTCGCTTTCCACGGGCCAGCCAGCAGGCCTCTGACGCTTTTGCGTTTTGGCGAGGGAGGCCCATGCCGGTTTTCCGTTTGGCGAGGGATGATTTGTCGGTTTTCCGTTTGGCGAGGGATGATTTGTCGTTTTTCCGTTTGGCGAGGGCCGAGTGATCGGAATTCCGTTTGGCGAGGGAGCATCTGCCGGTTTTCCGTTTGGCGAGGGCAATTCTGTCGGAATCCCGTTTGGCGAGCCTCGCGAGACGAGATTCCAGCAAAAATGCCCTCGTCAAACGCATTTCCAGCAGACCGCGACCGTCAGTTCCCCAACGCCCGCGCCCATCGGCCACTCTCCGTCCATCCCATCGGCCCTTCGCCGACCATCGGTCAACAGAAGAACTTGTCCACGATGGCTGGCTTCTCGAAGCCCCAATCCTCTTCGACTCCTTGAGCCGTGCGTATGAAGCCGCACTTCTCGAGCACATGCGCGGAGGCATGGTTTTCGCACAAGACGCTGGCAGTGATGATCTCAATGTCCGTCTTCCCATACAGGTAGCCAACCATAAGGCCAACCGCCTCGGTAGCATAGCCGCGCCCCCAGCAGCACTCGCGCAACCGATAGCCGACGCTCACCTTATGGAGCGAGTCGCGCAACCCGTAGAACTCCGCAAGCCCGGCGAGCTCGCCCGTGTCCCTTACGCGAACAGCCATAATGAGCGACTCCTGT
>CACXZL010000546.1 GCA_902772085.1 uncultured Coriobacteriaceae bacterium
GCAGGCTCATGCGCGAAGGGCGTGTCGTGATGCGGGATGAACGGGCCGATGCCGCACATGTCGGGTTTGAAGTCCTCGATGAAGGCGAGGTCCTCGGCCAGATGGCGCGTGGTCTGGAACGGCGACCCCACCATCATGCCCGCACCGACCTGAAAGCCGAGCTCACGCAGGTCGTGGAGACACTGCATACGGCGCTCGAAGCTCATGTCGGCGGGATGGAGCCGTTCGTAATGAGCCTTGTTTGCCGTCTCGTGGCGCAGCAGGTAGCGCGTGGCGCCGGCGTCGCGCAGACGACGGAAGCTCTCCTTGCCGCGCTCCCCCATCGAGATCGTAACGGCCGTGTCGGGACACGCATCACAGATGCGGGAGACGACGTCGCAGAGCAGGTCGTCGGTGTAGTAGGTCTCGTTCTCTCCGCCCTGAAGGACGATGGTGCGATAGCCGTACGCATGGCCGGCACGGGCGCAGTCCACGATCGTGTCCGGGTCGAGACGATAGCGCTCCACGTTGTGGTTTGAACGGCGTATACCGCAGTAGAGGCAGTCGTTTTTGCAGATGTTTGATATTTCGATAAGGCCACGGGTAAAGACGCGATGCCCATAGATGGGCTCGCGAATCGCACGGGCGCGCTCAGCCAAGAGCTCCGCGGCCTCTGGTGTACGGCGGTCGATAAGCTCGACGTAGCCCTCAAGTGGGAGGGCATGACGCTCATAGAGCTCGTCTATGAGAGAGCGAAGCTGCGAATCCACGGTGACTCCCATCGTCGGATGGCCAATGAGGGCACGCCCCTTTGGCCTGGGGCTTGTCCCCTTTGGCCAAGAAAACGATGAGGTATTATAAGCCACTTTCACCGGTCCGGTTGTCGACAGCAAGGGTCTTTGTCGGAAGGATCCTTTGTTTACCATTTATAGCGCATGTGCTATACTTTGACGCTGCGAGAGTCAGGATAGGAGTTTCCATGCACGACATCGAAGAAATACGCGCGTTTTTTGCAAACGACCGGTTTGCCACCGAGGCCTGCGGCTGCGAGATCCTGGAAGCCGAGCGCGGTCATGCGGTTTGCGCCTGCGACATCACGCAAACGCATCGCAACGCCATGGGCAACGTGATGGGCGGTGCCATCTACACCCTCGCGGACTTCGCGCTCGCCGTGGCATGCAACGTCGGCGAGAAGCCCACGGTCTCGGTCTCATCCACCATAGAATACCTCTCCACAGCCAAAGGCAGCCGTCTCATTGCCACGGCAGATGCAAACAAGAGCGGGCGCGCTCTCGGCTTCTACACCATCGACGTGACCGACGAGCTCCAGACTCCCGTGGCACGCATGGTTGCTACCTGTTTTCGTAGATAGCGGCAAGCGGAGCATATGGAACCGTCAAGGAGCAACCTCTGCGGATTCGCGAGGTACGCGCCGCGTAGGTACGCCAAACGCATTTGTTGCTTCTCGACGGTTCCTGACGCCTTCAAACACGCCTCGTCGTCAAGCTTGCTGAAGGTATCGAGCGAATCCATCGCCGTCCGTAACCGACATTACTCCACGGTGACGGACTTCGCGAGGTTGCGGGGCTTGTCGACGTCAAAGCCACGGTCGCGCGCCACATAGCGGGCAAGCATCTGCAGATGCAGCACCGAGACCGCCGGTACGATAAGCTCGTCGGGACAGCGCGGCACCCACAGGACCTCAGAGCACAGCTTTGCCACACGCTCGTCGCCATCGGTCGCCACGCTCGATGAGCGCGATGGGACCGTGCTTCATCTCGCCCGCAGGGTAGCCTTCGGCATGCAGGTAGCTGATCTCCTTGAGCTTGAGGGCTCCTTCCAGCGCCGTTGCCGAGTTCACGTTGCGACCGAGGTAGAGCGAGCTGACCTTGTTGCGGAAGAGACGCGCGGCCTGCTTGTCTTGCCAGCGGCGCGAGAGGACCTGACGCATGAGGTCTGGAATCCGCTCGAGGTCGCGGAAGTGCTTCACCACCTCGTCGTGCGTCATCTGCCCGTTTGCCAGGGCCAAGCGCAAGGCCAGCAAGAAAGACGCGACCATCTGCGCGGTATAGGCCTTGGTGGAGGCCACGGCAACCTCCGGCCCGGCCTGCACGTAGAGCGTGCCGTCGGACTCGCGCGCCGCCGTGGAACCGAGCACGTTCGTGATGGCAAAAACGAGGCAGCCCATTCCCTTCATACGTCGCGCCGCAGTGAGCGTATCGGCTGTCTCGCCCGACTGAGTGATGATGACGCACATCGTGTTTTCATCCACGATGTAATCCTCATCGTAGTTGAACTCCGATGCGTACTCCACCGATACGGACACCTTTGCCCAGCGCTCGATGGCCGCCTTCGCAGCCAAGCCCGCATGGTAGGACGTGCCGCAGGCGATGATCACGATGTGGCGCACGGCCGCGAGCTCGGCTTTGGTAAGGGTGAGCTCGTCGAGCTCGATGCCATGCTCGCCGAGACGACCCGCAAGCAGGCGCTCTATGGCCTCGGGCTGCTCGCTGATCTCCTTTGCCATGAAGTCGGAGTATCCGCCGAGCTTGGCCGCCGACGCATCCCAGTCGATGTGCATGGTGGCGGGATGCTCCACCGCGCGGCCATCGCGATCGGTGATGTGGATGGA
>CACXZL010000547.1:0-1564 GCA_902772085.1 uncultured Coriobacteriaceae bacterium
TACGACCTCATCACCGTAAACAATCACCTCAATCAGACAGAGGACCTCATTTCCCAGATTGACGTGCGCATCGCCCAGTCTTCGAAGGACTTGCGGAAGGCAAAAGAAGAGCTGGCGGGCTTCGTGTCTAGCGACTACAAGCAGGGCAGCGTCTCATTGCTCGACATCATCATGAACTCCACGAGCTTTGACGACCTCCTCTCGCGGATTACCTACGCAAACAAGATCGCCGAGCATCAGCGCAATGTCATCAAGCAAGTTGACGACCTCTATGCTCTTTTGACGCGTCAGAAGAGCGACCTCGAGGCGGCGCATGAGGTGCAGCAGCATTACCTCTCGGAGCAGGAGGTGCGGAGCGCTGCGGCCGACAACGCGAGCGCGGCTGCCGTGGCATTCATTCAAGCGCTTCCGGAAGAGACCGTCCAGCAGCTTGCGAGTGCTGACGTCGAGCAGCGTGAAGCGGCCATGCAGGCTTCTATCCAGCTGCTTTCCACGATGGACCAAAGCCAGCTCGAGAGCATCTTCGGCGCCCCCGCCCCCGCCGCTGGCGCTGAGGGAGGGGAGTCCGAGGAGGGCGCTCCCGCCGCTCCTTCCTCCGCTGCCGTCGCCATGGAAGCGCTCTTGAACGCGGGCGGCTCCAGTGGCTATACGGAGGGAGGCTATACGTCGGAGGGAAGCTACACGGCTGTTTCGGATGGCGCGAGTTCCACGAGCTCAAGCTACGCAAGCTATTCTGGCTCCTCTGACCTACTCTCACGCGTGTATTCGCTTCTTGGCTCCGGCTACCAGTACAGTGGCTACAACTATACCGGTGACACGAGCACCTCGTCGTTTACGTGCTCCGGCATCGTGGACTACGGACTCGGCAGGGACTCGCGCTCGAGCTCGCCTGAGACCCTCTACGCTGAGGTCGGGTCAAACATCTCGACGGATGTGAGTTCGTTCCAGGAAGGCGACTTGGTCTTCTACTCCTACGGCGGTCGCGACGTGGGCCACGTGGGCGTATACATCGGCAATGGCCAGATCATCGACTCCATTCCAAACGGTGGCGTGGCCGTTCGCGACGTGAACTACATGGACGTCGTCGGTGGAGGGTCTCTCGGTGGCAGCAGCTCCTATAGCTATGCGGACTATGAGGAGTCCTATTCCGACTATGACAGCTACTATGACTACGCGGCTTCGTCGTATTACGAGTAGGCGCATACGATAGACACAGATTGAAGCCCGCCCTCCAATTTGGAGAGCGGGCTTTTTGTTGGAGATGCTTCCTGACGGCTTGCCAGAGGTCGCGCAATTCCTCATGGGATTGTTACTTGGCTTCGAGCAGCTCGATTTCGAAGGTGAGCGCCTTGCCGGCCATCTCGTGATTCATGTCGAAGGTGATGGCGGTGTCCGACTTGTCGGTGACGGTCGCTTGCAGAGGCTGACCGGAGGGCGTACCCAGCATGACACGCTGACCGATGCTCAGCTTCTCGGCGCCTGGGAGCTGTGCGATGGGGAGCGTCTGCACCATGTCCATGCGGCGAGGGCCGTAGGCCTCCTCGGGCATCAGGCGGATATCCAC
>CACXZL010000547.1:1590-2381 GCA_902772085.1 uncultured Coriobacteriaceae bacterium
GCAGGTGAACGCCAGGGGCTCGCCACGGTCGCGGGAGGAGTCGAACTTGGTTCCATCGTCAAGCGTTCCCACGTAGTGGACCTTGACCTGCTTACCCTCATTGCTCATGGGCATTCCTTTCGTTTGGTTTGAGGAAAGGCTAGTGTACCCAAAGGATTTGCCATACACAAGAGAGTTGGTTTTGTCGTGGCGTTTTGAGGTAGCATAGATATGCTGGGAACGTCGCGGGAGGCATTGGTGAAGAAGAACGAGTACAGAGGCTGCGTGGGCGTGTTTGACTCAGGCGTGGGCGGCATCAGTATCTTGCGTGGGTTGGTGGATGAGCTACCGCACGAGCGGTTCGTATACTTTGGCGATTCGGCACATGCGCCGTATGGAGAGAAGACGCCTGACGAGGTGCTTGATCTGTCACGAAGCATCGTGGACGGACTCGTTATGGCGGGGTGCAAGTCCATTGTGATCGCGTGCAATACGGCGACGTCCGCTGCTGCCGATGCGCTTCGTGCGGAGTATGCGGACGTGCCGATCATTGGCGTTGAGCCGGCCTTGAAACCGGCGGTGCTCGCTGAGAAAAGAGGGCATGTGCTTGTGATGGCGACGCCGATGACGGTGCGGCTGCAGAAGTTTCAGCATTTGTTGGGTGAGTGGGGGGATGCGGCACAGGTGGATGCCGTGCCTTGCTGGGGGCTTGCGGCGCGCATCGAGCGGGGCGATTTGGACAGCCCGGACGTGGTTGAGCTCATTCGCGATCTCGTGGGGGATTATGCGGGATGTGTTGACGCCGTGGTGCT
>CACXZL010000548.1 GCA_902772085.1 uncultured Coriobacteriaceae bacterium
CGATTCGGGCGGTCGCGCGTCCGCAAAAGCACACGGGACGCCCATGCGTGTGCAAAGTCGGACACGCAGAGGTCGATTCAGGCGGTCACGCGTCCGTTTTTGCACACGGGACACTATGGCGTGTGCAAAGTCGGACACGAGATTAGCTGTAACGAGCGCCCTTGTCCGCTTGTGCACACGTTGGCTTACGGCGTGTGCAAAGTCGGACACGTGACCGGCAGTATGGCACAGTTCCTGTCCGTTTGTGCACACAGGACGCCCATGCGTGTGCAAAGTCGGACACGCGGAGGCCGATTCGGGCGGTCGCGCGTCCGTAAAAGCACACGGGGTGCCCGCGCGTGTGCAAAGTCGGACACGTGACCGGCCGCATCGCGCCGCCCTTGTCCGCTTGTGCACACCACCGAGTGCCCCGTGTGCACAAACGGACACGACGACGGGCGAGGGGCCTGCGTGCCTCCGCGTGCGCGAGGGGGGGGCTAACCCGGCGTGAAGCTCCCACGGATCACCGGGTGACATGCGCGACCCGCCGGGGCGAGTCCGCGCTGCGCCCGGCGAAGGAGCGCTGATCGTACTTCGAGGCGGGCACGGGGCGAAGGCGTTCGGGAGGGCGTGCACAACGCCCAGTTATTCGTGGAACGTCCCACTAGATGTGCCTTTGCGACGAGTGCGTCACGCGCGCTCGAGGCGCTCGTGGACCGTGCGACGAAACATCACAAGCACCGCGAAAGAAAGGATTGCTGCAAGCGCTGCGGCGACGGGCATGTTGAGCCAGAGACCCGTAAGACCAAGTGGCCACAATGCGCCGAGAGCTATGATGGGACACACAAGCGCCTGTCCCACCGTGACGATTGACGCGAGACGCGATTGCCCCACTGCGACCATATAAGCCTGCATGGCAAACGGCAGCCAGCGCACCACAAACGAAAGACAAAACACGCGCAAGGCAAACGTCGCCTCCTCCATGAAGGCCGCGTCTGCCGCCGGCACAAAGACGAGCACGATCTGGCTGGGAAAGGCAAGCACCAGGGCGATGTATATGGCCGAGAGCAAGGCCGTGGCGGCAAAGCAGCATCTCTCGAGGGCCTTCACGCGGTCGAGGTTCTTTGCGCCCCAGTTGAAGCCTACGGCTGGCTGCAAGGAATCCACCGTGCCGTATATGAGGGGAATGATGATGCCGTCCGTAAACATGAGCACGCCGTAGATCGATACTGCGACCTCACCGCCCAGCGCGAGCAGCGCCACGTTCAAGACGATGGACGTGATGCGACCCGCGACGTTCTCGAGGAAGCCGGGGGCGCCGTCACGCACGATCTCTACGAGCAGGGCTCTGGAAAAGTGCGGCCTCACGAACTTCAGGTCCATGCCGCCCCGAAAGAACGGCCACATGGAGACGGCGATTGCGACGACCATCGCAATGCAGTACGAGAGCGCGGCAGCCCCTACGCCCAGCCCAAGGATGCCGAGCAAGACGAATTCGATTGCCGCACCAGACACCGCCATGAGCAGGTTTGCCAGCATGCTGCGGCGGATGCGTCCGCAGATGCGCAGGTAGTTGTCGGCGGCGAAGCCGATCGAGGTCAACGGAAGAAACACCGAGTATACGCGCAGGTAGAGGGATCCCTGCCGTGCGAGCTCGCCCGTTGCTCCAAGGGCCTCCATGATGAAGGGGGCTAGCAACAGGAACGCAAGTCCCGTCACCAATCCCGTACCTACGTTGAGCAGACAGGCACAGGTGAAGATGTTGTTTGCCGCGTCGCGCTCGCCCTTGCCATGCGCAATGGAGATGGGCACGGAAGACCCCACGCCGATGAGATCGCCAAACGCGAAGTTCACGATTACGAACGGCATGGCAGACCGTAGATGGACGACACGAGCATGCCGAAGGCACCGGGCAGCGCAGCGGTAAGAAAGAGCCACAAGGGCGGCGTTTGGGAGAAGAACTTTTCCGATTCGGTAGCCATGGCCCATCCTTGCGCGTCGGGAGTGAGTGTCTATCATAGCAAGGATTGGGGCTGGGCATAAACCAAAAAGAGGTTGTCCCACCATTCTCGTGCCAAGCGGTTTGGGAGAATGATGGGACGACCCACTATCCCATGATCTTCTTGCGGAGGATCTTCATTTCGCGCTTGAGGGCGTAGGGGATGATGGCCTTGAGCTTGTCGTCGACGTTCCACATGGTGGAGCATTCGGGCAGGTCGCGGCTCAGGTGGATGGCGTCAAAGTCGCACTTGGTGGTGCATACGCCGCAGCCCACGCACTGGTTTGGATCGACGTAGCTCGCCCCGCATTGCAGGCAGCGTGCGGTCTCGGTGCGCACCTGCTCC
>CACXZL010000549.1 GCA_902772085.1 uncultured Coriobacteriaceae bacterium
GGCTCTTCGAAACTTTTGGTGGATAGCACACCGCGGCCCCGCCGGCGTGTCCCCGCCGAGCGGTACCATCCTGTGGACGGACAATGGAGACGGCGGGGGTGGACGGATGGTGCAGGACGCGGGCATGCTGGCGGCGCTCTTCGAGCGCTCGATGGGGCTGGACGACACGTGGGAGGTCACCGGGGCCTGGTTCGAGGAGGTCGCGGGCGGCGCCGACGAGCTGCACGTGAGGGTCGCGCGCGTGCGGGGGAAGGCCGTGCCGTGCCCCGCGTGCGGCCGGCGCTGCGGCGTGCACGACACGCGCGAGCGCACCTGGCGCCACCTGGACATATGGCAGTTCCGCACCTACGTGCACTGCGCGGTGCCGCGCGCCGACTGCCCCGAGCACGGCGTCGGGACGGTGCTCATGCCCTGGGAGGTGCGCCCCAACTCGCACTTCACGGCGCTCTTCGAGGCGCAGGTGCTCGCCGCGTGCATGCGGGGCGCGACGGTGAAGGCCGTGGCGGAGTCGCTCGGCGAGTCCGACCGCAGGCTCTGGGACATGCTCGGGCGGGCGGTCTCGCAGGCCAGGGACGCCGCGGACTACTCGGGCGTGACCCGCGTGGGCATAGACGAGACCAGCCGCGCCAAGGGGCAGACCTACGTGTCCACCATGCTCGACCTCGACGGCAGGCGCTGCGTCGCCGTCGCGCCGGGCAACGGCAAGGGCGCCGTGGGCGGGATGTGCGACCAGCTCGAGGCCCACGGCGGGGACCGCTCCGCGGTCGAGGAGGTCACCCGCGACATGAGCGCGTCGTTCTCGGCGGCGGTGGCGGAGCAGATGCCGCAGGCGGCGCAGACGGTCGACCGCTTCCACGTGATGCAGCTGTTCGCGCAGGCCACCGACCGGGTCAGGTGCGCCGAGCGCAGGGAGTCCGACGGGAAGCGCGAGCTGCTCAAGGGCACCAAGTACGTCTGGCTGAAGCGGGAGGGGAACCTCACCGAGCGCCAGCGGGAGACGAGGGAGCGGCTGGCGCCGGCGAAGTCGCACCTGAGGACGGCGCGGGCCTGCCAGCGACGTCTACTCGTGCGCCACGGCCGAGGAGGCCGGCGCCGAGCTCGACCGCCTCCTGAGCTGGATGATGCACTCCAACGTCCCCGAGATGAAGCGGGTCGCCAGGACCGTCCGCGAGAACAGGGAGGGCATCCTCAGCTACTTCGGCAGCAGGCTCACCAACGCCTACCTCGAGGGCGCCAACTCGCTCATCCAGTCGATCAAGCGGGCGTCGAGGGGCTTCAGGAACGTCGAGTACTTCACGACGATGATCTTCCTCAGGCTGGGAGGGCTCACGTTCGACGCCCTCGCTTGCTCGCCCGCCTAGCCCGTGCTACCCACCAGAAACCCCGAAGAGCCCAAAAAAAAAAGGGCGTGTCCCTTAATTTCCCCCTGAGCTAGCTGTAGTGGCAGGGTATCGCCCCTTTGAAATGCCCTTGGCTGCCCCAGTTGATTACAATAGGACGAACTGCACGATGCGCACCTTTAGGGCTGCTCGGCTTTGGGAGTGAGACTGCTATGGGATACAACGCACTCGTCCGCATGCGGGAGAAGAACTTCGAGGCATACGGCATAGAAAACAGCGTGCACATCCCACCGCTGCCCGCGGCAAGCAGGATCTATGGTCAAGAGGCCTTGGCCTTCATACGCGACTGCTGCGAGGACCTTCTGTTTGACACCACCGACGAGCGCAGGGTGGCGCTCGACGACTCGGACGGGCGAAGCTCGGGCCCGGGCAGGATTCCCTACAACATGGAGCGCGACCTCGATCGCCTGAGCTTCGAAGTTGCCATTGGGCGCTTCCTCAAGACGGGTGCGCGCGCCGACGCCTTCGACATCTACTACTGCTACTGCGAGATGTTCAAGCCCTTTGGCTCGGGCTACGACAGCACGGGCATGCTGCTCGAGATGCTCTCAGAGCACGAGACCAACGCGAGCTCGCTGCTCATGAAGCATCGCGACCACTACTCGCATAGCGTCTACGTGTTTCTGATCGGCCTGGCCTTCTACAAGAATCACGCGGCGCTGCGCGAGGCATACAACAGCCGCTACGGCCTGGAGGAGGGCCCCGAGGCGGCGCACCACTTCCTCAAGTATTGGGGCATGACCTCGCTGTTCCACGATATCGGCTACCCCTTCGAGATTGCGCACCAGCAGATGAGGGCCTATGTGTGCAAGATCGACGCGAACAACAACGACGATTACGGCTTTGCCCCGGTGGTGTCGTATCGCAGGATGGACGAGTTCGCGCTCTCGCGCCTGGGTGACCTCAACGAGCTGTATGCGCGCGCCATCACCGAGCGCCTCGACCTGAATTACCTGGACCGCGTGGGTGCCGAGGCATACTACCTCAGGTATAAGCTGAACGGCACGCTCAAGGACCGAGCCGTCCACAACAACCCCGATGCCATGGATTATCTCTACATGGACCATGCCTACTTCAGCGGCATGGTGTTGGCGAAGGCCTACCTTGACCGTCACCCAAAGATCAAGACCTACGAGGATCTGCCCGTGGCGCTGCTCGACGGGTTGTGCGCCATCATCCTGCACAACACCCTCTTCAAGTTCACCATCCGTTCGCTTCTGCACGTGAGGGAGCCGCTTTCGCTGGCAGACGGGCAGCCCTTGGCCTACCTGCTCATGCTCTGCGACGAGCTGCAGTGTTGGGACCGCGCGTCGTATGGGCAGAACACCCGCTCGGGCATCTACCCCTTCGACTTCGACATGGAGTTCAGCGAGGCGGGACCCAAGTTCATCTACCTTTACGACGCGTTCTACGGCGACAAGGTGGTCAACTC
>CACXZL010000550.1 GCA_902772085.1 uncultured Coriobacteriaceae bacterium
TCGCGGGCGAGCCTGTTCGTCACGCACTGCGGCATGAACAGTGCATCGGAGGGCATGTGGATGGCAGTGCCCGAACTGCTCTTCCCCCTGACGGGCGAACAACGGGCGGTGGCGCGGCGCGTGGCCGAGGTCGGCGCCGGCGTTCTCCTTGACGAGCACGATGCCAAAGATGCGCTAAAGCTGAAAGCGGCTGTGCTCTGTGCGCTTGCGAACGAGGACATTTCCACAGGGGCTGCCCGCATGAGGGAAGACCTTCGTTCATGCGTCGGTCCTTCCGGTGCAGCCGACTTCATCGAGCAGTGTTCACGGCGTAAAGATTTTGGGGTCGGGGGGCGTTAGCCCCTCCGATTTGGAGGACAGGCTTTAGCCTGGCCGAGAAATCGGAGCAACAAAACCCGGAAGGGTTCTCCTATCCTTGCATTGGGATAGTCGCAAGGAAGAAAGGAGAACCCAACAAATGCATGATACAGCAGCGCCCTGGGCGGAGGCGTCGTCTCTGCTAGCGTCGTCATTCTACGAGATCCTGAACGAAGGCGGGATGAGCTTCGAGGAGTTCGAATCGAGGTCGATAGCGTACGGTCACGCCGCCATTGCCGACGCCATCTCCATGGCCCTGGAGCGTAAGGACGCGTCGCTGTGCGCCGGCTTGCCGGACGGCTGCAAGGTGCACGACAAGAGGCCGAAGACGCTGGCATCCGAGGTCGGCGACTTGCGCTTCTCGTACCGCCGAGCGCGGGACGCGTACGGAAACACCGTTGTCCCGCTGGCGGATTTCCTCGACCTGCCATGGTGCTCGCGCATTACGCCTGGCGCCAGGTCGTTTCTGGTGGACGCCGGCGCCGACGTGTGGACGCCGGCGCCGACGTGTCCTACCAGAAGGCCGCCAACCTGATGGCCAGGCGCGGATCGCGCGTTAGCGCGACCACGGTGATGAACTCGCTGCGCGTGGCCGGGGCGCTGTGCGCCGAGGAGGACGCCGGGCTCGCCGAGGACCTGTTCGTGAACGGCGTGACGCCGCCCGGCGAGGTCGTCTCCGAGCAGGTGCTCGTCGAGGCGGACGGCACGTGGGTGAGCCTGCAGGGCGTCGCCGACGGCGAGCCCGACCGCATCGAGATCAAGGCGCTCGTCGCGTACGGCTCGAAGGAGGAGGTCGGCAAGAAGGTCAGGCGCGTCGACTGCGTCCACCACGGCTGCGTTGCGAGCCCGGACTCGTTCTGGACGCAGGGCATCGCCGCGATCGGCACGAGGTTCGACCTGTCGAAGGTGAAGGTCTGCCACATGGGCACCGACGGCGAGGGCTGGTGCGAACGCGGGACCGAGTTCTTCCCAGCCAAGGTCAGGTCGACCGGCCACCTCGACCCGTTCCACGTCAACCGCGCAGTGCTCTCGTGCTTCGACGCCGATAGCAGGCAGGGCGCGTGGCACGTGCTAGACGTGCTGAACGATGGCGACAAGGAGGAGGCATGCAGGCTCCTCGAGGCCATGCGCGACATGGGGATCGCGCGCGAGAAGAGGTCCACCGAAGTCATCGGATACCTGCGCAACAACATCGACCTCATAGCCGTCGAGGGGCCCTCGCTCGGCACGATGGAGTCTGAGAATCAGCACCTGTACGGCGCCCGCATGGACAGCGTGCCGTGCGCGTGGTCGCGGTCGGGCGCGTCAGCCATGGCGCGCGTGATCAGCCGGAAGCACTCGAAGCGCGAGGTGCCGCGGATGACCCGGGTCCGCTCGCTCACGCCCAAGCGAGCGAAACAGCGCGAGCGCAAGATTCTGGCAGCCTTGAATACCGGAAGCACTGGGAAGCTGGTAGAATCCGTCGGTAGCGGTTACCTGCCGCCTCATCACGCCAGCTTCGTCGGCATGTCGGCTGACGTGCGCTACGCGGCGGGAATCGACAAGGGAATGATCCCCGTGTGGGGATAGGAGTTACCCCCATCAACTTTACGCCGTCCTAGCGGGCGCTCGGAGAGTCCTTGCTTCCGAATAGCTGTATAATGCAATGTGATAATAATGGTACGTTAAATCTAGTGTGCATTGGAAAGATCGAGGGTCGTTATGGGACAAGCAGAGCAAACATCGGTCAAAGCAGTCAAGCCGCTTGCGGCAACCGAGTCGCGCACCAGGTCGATTGCATTCGTTGCGCTGTCGATTGCCATCATTGCCGTATCGGCATGGGTGACGATCCCCATAGGCCCTGTGCCTTTCACGCTGCAGATGTTCGCCGTCACATTCGCCATAATCGTGCTCACGCCCAAACAGGCGCTCGCAGCCATAGCGGGCT
>CACXZL010000551.1 GCA_902772085.1 uncultured Coriobacteriaceae bacterium
TTGCCCCCTAGCCGAGCATCCGATGACTCACGAGTTCCGGTAAATCGGGTAGGAGGCGCGCCGTTAGTCGGCGCGCCGTCCTCCCACACCACCGTGCGTACCGTTCGGTACACGGCGGTTCCCGGCCTTAACACTTCACTTGCAGGTAACGTGGGTAGAAGAGGGTCCATCCCAGCTCTTCGAGCTTGGAGTTGTCGAGCGCCCAGTCGAGAATGCCGCTTCCCGCCACGCGCCAGTAGGCCTTGCGAGAGTTCGCCCACTGCCACGCCTGCCCCCGGTCGACGCCGAGGCGCACGAGGGCACGGAGCTTGGTGCGGACGCGCTTCCAGCACTTCCAGTACACGCAGCGTATCTTGCGGCGGACCCATCCGTCGATGCGACGGAGCAGGCCCCGCATGTCGGCGAGGCGGAAGTAGCCCACCCAGCCATATACGAGGCAGCGCAGCCGATATCGGCGGTGGTCCAGCGACCAGCCGTTGGAGCGCGAGAGGATCTCGCGCACCCTGTCCTTCAGGGACTCGACGGACTTCCAGTGCACCTGCATGCGCAGCCCGGCCCCTCCGTCGGCGTCCCGGCGCATCCCGAAGGAGTACCCGAGGTACTTGACCTGCCGGGTGATGTGCGCCACGTAGGACTTCTCGCGGTTGACCGTGAGGAACAGCCTCGACTCCACGAACCTCGTGACGGATTCCATGGCGCGCTCCGCCGCCTTGCGGCTGCGCTTCATGATGATGAAGTCGTCGGCGTAGCGGACGAACGCGTGGCCCCTGCGTTCCAGCTCCCAGTCCAGCTCGTTGAGCAGGACGTTGGCGAGCAGCGGCGACAGCGGGCCTCCCTGCGGGGTGCCCTCCTTGGTCTCCTCCACGATGCCGTCCACCACGACGCCCGCCATGAGGAAGCGGTGCACGAGCGACACCACCCGCTTGTCCGCGAGCGCGTCCGACAGCAGCTGCACCAGCTTGGACTGGTTGACCGTGTCGAAGAAGCGCTCTAGGTCCATCGACGCCACCCACACGTTGCCCGCGTCGGCGTGGCGCTTGACGGCGCGCAGCGCGTCGTGGGCCGACCTGCCGGGGCGGAAGCCGTAGCTGTCCTCGTGGAACCTCGGCTCGAATATGGGCGCCAGCTGCTGTGCGACGGCCTGCTGGACCAGCCGGTCGATGCAGGTGGGGATGCCGAGCAGCCTGACCTTGCCCCTCTCCTTCTTGGGTATCTCGACCCTTCGCACCGGCTTGGGCCGGTACCTCCCCTTGAGTATCCTGTCCGTGAGCGCGTCGTGGTTGGCGTCGAGCCAGGCGGGAAGCTCCGCCACGCCCATGCCGTCCACGCCGCCCGCGCCCCCGTTCCTGACCACGCGGTCGCATGCGGCTTGCATGTTCTCGCGCGAGCAGATGCGTTCGAGCAGGTAGATGCGTTCGAGCAGGTCCTCGGTGTTACCGACTTGCATTGCGTCGAGTTCGTCCTCTTCGGTGCCCCGCGCATGCGTCGGCGCCTCCGGTAGCTCTCGGGGTTCCGCCCCTGCCATTCCCGGCTGGCCCTCGAAATCAATTCGAAGTTGTCTGCCTTCGTCCGCACGCATGGTCTTCCTCAGTGACTCCCTCCGTCTGGGTTCGGCCCTTCGCGGCTGGCGTCGCCGCTACTATGGCCTCTGCTGACTCCTCACGGTTCGCTGTTGCTACGGGCGGCCCGTCGCCCTTCCCCTCTCGGGGTGGCCTGCTCCTTTGCCCTCTCCTTCCCGCCCGTGAGGCCTCCCGGGGTAAGACACACACCCTTCCCCTCGCGTACCCGCCGCATCTACGCGCGCGGTCTCCGTGCAGCTATCGGGCTTCGACTTGAGACGCAGCCTTGCCCACCGCGCGCGCCTTATGCGGTTCGTGTCCCTCGGGCCGAGGGTTTGCCTCCGGCTTCCTTCAGATTCCGTCTCGCGGCGGACACCCTTGCCATCGGCTACGCGCTTCCCGCTGCCGGGCGCGCCGGGGACTTTCACCCCTTGGGTGTGTACCATGCCCGGCACACGCCAAAAGAGGGGGCTGTAACATAAGGTGCCGTACGAATCGGGCGGACTTCCCACGAGTCCGCCCGATTCTTGATGCCGCGAGGCATGGAGGCAGACCTCCCGAAAACGCTCACATACCCATGTCTACCTGCGCATATATGGTAAAATGTATGAAGTAGTTTGGGAGGTGGGGACGATGCCGGAGCCCAAGTTCATACCCTGCATGCAGGACCAGCCGATGCTGCTGCCCCCCGACATCGGCGACCTCGTGCCGGAAGGCTCGATGGCGCGCGTGGTCGACATGATAGTGCGCTCGATCGACAGGTCCACGCTGACCTCGCTCTACCCGGGCGGCGGCGCGCCGGCCCACGACCCGCAGATGATGCTGAAGGTCATCCTGCTCGCCTACGCGTCGGGCGTCTACTCGAGCCGGGCCATCGCGCGGGCCACGCGCGAGAACGTCGGGTTCCTCTGGATCTGCGGCATGAGGCCGTTCGACCACATGACCATAAACCGCTTCCGCACCGAGCGCGTCCGCCCCGTGTTCGAGGAGGTGTTCTCCGAGGTCATCCAGCTGCTCGCCAACATGGGCCTGGTGACGCTCGACACCTACTTCCTGGACGGAACCAAGGTGGAGGCGAACGCCAACAGGTTCACCTTCGTGTGGGCGAAGTCCACC
>CACXZL010000552.1 GCA_902772085.1 uncultured Coriobacteriaceae bacterium
GCTGCAGATCATCAATACTCTGACGGATCGATTCCTGCTCATCACGCACGCTGTTTTCCGTTGCTACGATTACAGCAAGCTCTGAAGCAATCCTTTTTATTTCTGCATCGATTGCCTCGACGTAAATCGGCAAATCATTGCTGCCCGTTGTGAGAAGCACGTTACCCGCACGTCCGGCAACGAGCTGGGCCGCTTCCGCGGCATCTGCAACGCCAGCCCAAGGGCCCTCGGGCTCACCTTCGCGTAGAACGCGCAAACGGGGAGTTCCGCTCGCTTCGCATGAAGCGGCTATGCTTGCCGAAACGCCCGCTGCGTAAGGATGCGTCGCATCGACCACGCATGCAAATGCGCGATCGCGCATGAGGTGCTCCATGGCATCGGGAAGCATGCGACCCGTCAGCGACTCGACGTTCGGCAATCCCTCGACAAGCGATCCACCGTACTCGGTCAACGAGCTCACGACAACAGAGCACGTGCCGCGCGCACTCAGCCATCCAGCTATCTCGCGCCCCTCGGTCGTACCGCCGAAGACGAGCACTTCTGGTTTGCCGGAGCCTTCCAACCCGCACCCCTTTCCAGCATTTCGCAGAACATTCCTATTGTACGCGACAATGCTGCATCGGCGTGAGCGGTCGTGCGGAATTCGTCCCAATCGCCTAACTGCAAACGTGCAATTAACGGCTGAAAGAACGCCGCGTCTTCCCGAGACGCTATTCTTGCACCTTCATGGCCAAGGCGAGCGGTACGCGACGAATGCGGCGCATGTGCAGAAGAGCCACAACGGCATAGGTGGCCGCACCGATGAGGACTTCGATTGCGTAGGTTTGCGGTGCAATCCATATCTCAAGGTTGCCCGAGTACTGCGACATCATAACCTGCACGAGCAGGTCGATCACTCCCACGATGATGGGCAAGAACCTATGAGCGGATACACGCGAGCCGTAACGATATCAGGGCATGCATCGAGCAGAGAGCAAAGTGCTCCCATGTCGCTTTCGGGCACCGGTCCTTCCAGGCGCACACGCATCCGCCCGGGCATTTCCCTTGCAATGATGTATCTCATGGAGCGATCCCGAGGTAAGCAGCTCTGCTATTTAGAGGGCTTCTCGTCCGCTTTGGCCTCTTCGACGCCAGCAAGGTAGCTGGCTTCGGCTTTCATGTCGTCGTACTCGGCCTTGGCTTCTTCGACCATGCTCTCGTACTCGGATTTCGCGCGCATGCCCTGCGCCATCGCGTAGACATAGCCTTTGCGTGCCGTATTGCTCGTCGCGGCTTTCACGCCTGCTGTGCCGAGCAAGAACCCGAGTCCGGTGAAAAGCGCGTATTTCGTACCCTTTTCCATGTCATGACCTTTCTCGATTGCCTGTTTAGTATGTTGTATCTAACTTTTTGTTAGTCTAGCATAACTTTTCCATCAACCCTTGAGCAACCTCTTAGAACACGCTGCTAAAACTGTCCTATTTTCAGTATTTGTTAAATGTGTATAACTTATGAATACAACCGCCATCGATGAAACCATGGTTGACTCTTCAATCAAGTTAACTTAATCTTACTTTCATCGGGAAACGTTTTCCCGGCACCTCACTGACACGGTGGTGAAGATTCCTCTCGTCTGATCGTTCACCACAAAACAAAGCCGGCGGGGAGGCCCATCCCCCTCTCTCTCCTCCCCCGCCGGCGACCTTTTGCCAGTGTGCTCGATGAGAACCCCCGAAACAGGAGGCACGTCTCGTCCAAGGAGCGCACATGGAAAAGATTTCGATGTCCAACGAGGACTACCTCGAAGCAATCATCATGCTGGGCGGAACTGTTGATGAGCCCGTCAAATCGGTCGACATCTCACGCAAGCTGAACGTGTCGAGAACTGCCGTCAACAAGGCGATTGCGGTGCTCAAGAAGAACAACCTGGTCAGCCAACCCTACTACGGAGACATCACGTTGACGGAAGAGGGATACAAATATGGCCAAGCGATCTACAAGCGCCACCGCTGCCTGGTAGCGTTCTTCACGAAAGGCCTTGGCATCGAACCCGAGACGGCCGAAAACGAAGCCTGCCTGATGGAACACGCCATCAGCGACGAATCCTTCGAACTGTGGGTGGCTTACGTCAGCAAGCTGGGCTTCATGAACGAAAACGAATCCTAACCGTCGATTCCATCAACTAATGCAATCACAACCACCCG
>CACXZL010000553.1 GCA_902772085.1 uncultured Coriobacteriaceae bacterium
CGTCCATGAGCTCGCGGATGGCGCCATAGTAGGACTCGTCGCCCTCGAGGGCCTTGAGAGCGGAACCCTTGACGATGGGCAGGTCGTCGCCGGGGAAGTCGTACTCGTCGAGGAGCTCACGGGTCTCCATCTCGACGAGCTCGATGAGCTCCTCGTCGTCAACCATGTCGCACTTGTTGAGGAAGACGATGATGTAAGGAACGCCTACCTGACGAGCAAGAAGAATGTGCTCGCGGGTCTGGGCCATAGGACCATCGGTGGCAGCGATAACCAGAATAGCACCGTCCATCTGAGCAGCACCGGAAATCATGTTCTTGATGTAGTCGGCGTGACCCGGGCAGTCTACATGAGCATAGTGACGCTCGGCGGTCTCATACTCTACGTGAGCAACGGAGATCGTAATACCACGCTGACGCTCCTCGGGAGCCTTGTCGATGTTCTCAAATGCGGTGAAGTTTGCCTTGCAGCCCTCGGTCTCAGAAAGAACCTTGGTGATAGCGGCAGTCAGGGTAGTCTTGCCGTGGTCGACGTGACCAATCGTACCGATGTTTACATGCGGCTTACTACGCTCAAACTTCTCTTTGGCCATTGCCGTCCTCCTTTAGCAACAAATTACGGCCATTTAAAGCCCTTATATGTTCAGCGGCGCCGAAGCGCCGCATAAACTCTGGTACCGGTGACTGGACTCGAACCAGTGACATCGCGGGTATGAGCCGCGTGCTCTAACCAACTGAGCTACACCGGCATGGTGTGTTTGCTTGAGCTACACGGGCGAAATGGTGGGGATGCTTGGACTCGAACCAAGGAACCCAGAGGGAGCGGATTTACAGTCCGCCGCAGTTGCCGCTGTGCCACATCCCCATTTCCGTTTTCAAGCACTTGTCGGAAGAATTGCCCGTTTTTTATTTGCGCTTCCGCCGTCAAGCAAAAAGGATAGTACGCTCTATGCGATCTCTTGTCAACTCTTACGTCCCTGACTACCCCTAATGGTACACAATTTCTGCACATATCTGGCAGCAGGCACGAAAAAACCCTGCCGGCACAGGCCGACAGGGAAAAGGAAGGAGACGTCCATGTCCATTCCAGAAAGGGGGACGTGGGCGATGGATACAGTTTACTCCTGCACCACGACAATTGTGGGAACGTTCTCATATTTCACGAATCAAATAATAACATACCCAGTATCGCACCTGCGGATGCCCCGCTTTGTCAAGCAACGTCAATCCACCCACCCATTTGATGCGAGTTTGCTCGCATGCGCGTGGCATGATATAGGTGCACGCTCACGAGAAAGGACGGCAAGCATGCTAGAGCAGCTAAACCTCAACGCACCAAAAATGTCAAAGGAAGAGTATAAGCCCATCCACGATGAGCTCGTAAAGAAACTCGTCGTGTTGCAGCAGGAGGCTCGTCGCAAAGGCGTCGGCCTCGTGGTCTTGTTTGAGGGCTGGAGCGGAGCGGGCAAGGGCAGCCGCATATCGGACCTGATGTACGAGCTTGACGCGCGTGCCACCAGCGTACACGTCACTGAGGACATCGACGTAAAGGCCGCCTTTAAGTTTGCGGGCACCGAATGGGGCGTCACGGGCTACGACCCCTTGATGCGCGAGTTCTGGAAGGTTCTCGGCGAGCGCGGCACCATCACGTTCTACGACCGCGGATGGTACACGACCGCCGCCGAGCAGGCCCTCATAGAAGTCTCCAACAACAAGCCAGCCGTCATGAAAAAACTCGTCAAGCAGGCGAAGAACCAGCCCATAGCAGAAATCGGCGCCGCAAAGGCTCGACATGAGCTGCATGGCGACGTTGTCACCGCCTACCAACACATCGCCCACGACTTCGAGCAAATGCTCGTGGACGATGGCTACGTGGTCGTCAAGCTCTTTGTGCACGTATCGAAGAAGGCACAGCGCAATCGCCTTGAGTCCCTACGCAACAACCCCAAGACATCATGGCGCGTCAGCGAGGACAAGCTCGCCCATGCCCAGTATTACGACAAGGCTTACGAGGTTGCACCTTGGATCCTCGTCAACGGAGAGGACCGCCGCACCGCGAACGTGCAGGTAGCAGAGGCGCTCGTAGGTGCCATAGAGCACGCGCTCGCGATCGGCCCGAACGCCGCCGAGGAAGAGGCGAAAAAGAAAGCAGCCGAGAACTCCGCTCGCTCAGCCAACGCGGCGGAGGGTGGAGCCGAGGGCGGTACGTCCAATGACGCCGAGGCAATCCGCGCCGCCGCCGAGGCTGAAGCGGCAGCCCAGCACGCGCTGGCCCCTCGCGGATCGGGTTCCATCATCATGGCGGGCTACCCACGCATAGACCACTCCAGGCCGAAGCCCGTCTTTGAGCCGAAGGAGAACTACAAGGCAGCGCTCAAGGCGGAGCAGCGCAAGCTGCGCGAGCTTGAGATGGAGATGTACCAAAAGCGCATACCGCTCATGCTCATGTACGAGGGCTGGGACGCGGCTGGAAAGGGCGGCAACATCAAGCGCGTGGCCCAGGCCCTCGACGCGCGCGCCTACACCATATTTCCCTCCCCTGCGCCCACGAAGCCCGAGCTCATGCACCCGCATCTCTGGCGTTACTGGATTCGCCTGCCCAAAGCGGGCCATGTGGGCATCTACGATCGCAGCTGGTACGGTCGCGTACTCGTAGAACGCGTCGAGGGCTTCGCCTCACCGGAGCAATGGTCGCGCGCTTACGAAGAGATCAACTCCTTTGAACGCGATCTCGTGCAGTGGGGAGCCATTCTTCTCAAATTCTGGGTCGACATAACGCCAGAAGAGCAGCTGCGCCGTTTCGAGGCGCGTCAGCTCGACCCCACGAAGACGTGGAAGATCACCGACGAGGACTGGCGCAACCGCGACAAATACCCTCAATACAAGATGGCCATAGACGACATGTTTCGCCTGACGTCAACGACGTATGCCCCATGGATCGTGTTGGAAAGCGACGACAAGCATTACGCGCGCATACAAGCCCTCAGGACCATCAACGAGGCGCTTGAGGCGCGGATGCACAGGTAAGCGTGCGCCTGCCCCGCATGAAGCGCCGAATCCTTGCGGGGCAGGACGGTGCGGGCGCTGACAACCCAGCGTGCATTTTGTATATGAGCGGCACATGAGACGAGGTGCTCGCGTGCCGCTCAAGTGTACGAATGGAAGCCCTACCGCCACAAGAACGTAAAGACCAGCACGTTGAGGACGCCGCAACACAGCATGATCGGCAGCGGACTGACGTGTCTCACGTGCATGAGATAGAAC
>CACXZL010000554.1 GCA_902772085.1 uncultured Coriobacteriaceae bacterium
TTGTACTTGTTGAGGTTCCTGTCCCAGCCCTCGCTCCGAGAGACCTTCCGGCCTTCGAACAGAGCCCTCGAGTCGCACCCGCAGCTGTAGAACGCGGAGATCGACTGGGCTGCGTAGCTCTTGCCGAAGCGGCGCGGGCGGCTCACCATCACGAGCTTCTCGCTCGTCTCCAGCGTCGAGTCGAAGAGCGAGACGAGCCCCGTCTTGTCGACGTACTTTCCCCTCACGACCTGCCCGAACCCCTCGTTGCCCGGATTCACGTAGCGTCCCATGCCGGCCTCCCGTCGTCTTGCCTATGGCGCCATTATACGCTTTACAAAACGCAGGCGAGCCGGGGCGGGACGTGTCACGTCAGCGATGGTCGAGGTCCTCTAGACGCAGCTCGTCGTACCTACGCTCGCCCAGGTCCACAAACTTGGTGCCAGGAATCACGCGCCCGATCTCCTCGGCGATGGCGCGCACGGGACCATCGTCGGCGAAGTTCTGGGTAAACACCATGCGTATCGTGCCCCCGTACTCGCACGCCTCGATGGAGAAGGGCAGGTTGTAGGCGCTTACGCTCGTGCGCACCTCTCTCACGAAGGGCTCGGTCTCCGCGGGCAGGCTCACCTTGCCGGGATAGGATATGGCGTAGGTGTAGATGTCGTTGCTGTTTTCGAGCACCGACTGCTCTATGCCCGCCGTTATGGCCTCCACGGGGTAGGGCGACGCCTCTCCGTCGGCGACGTCGGCCATGTTGTGGGAAATCTCCGTCGCGAGGTTCTCCGGTAGGGTCTGCAGGTCCAGCGCGCCGCGGAGCACCATCGCGCGCTTCGCAAGGTCGTAGCGGTCCAGCTTTGCCACGTAGGGTACCGAGAAGTGCGTCGCGCCGTTGCCGCCCGACTCAAGGCCAAAGACGCGCCGCGTGTCTATGGACGTGTACGCCACGATGGTGCGCTGACCCACGTCGAAGGTCGTGCGCAGGGAACGGCCGATGAGCGCCTGCAAGGTGGGCACCACGGAGCTTTCGCTGCGCTTGCAGAGCTCGAGAAGCGGCGCGAGCGGCACGTCGATCTCCAGCATGCGCTGCAGGGTGCCCACGCGAGGATAGCGTTTGACCGGCATGCTGAAAACGTCGGTGTTTGAGCTGTCTGGGGCGGGAGCCTCGCAGTCTATGAGGCCCAGCTCGCTCAGGTAGCACTGAAGCAGCGTGCCCATGAACGCGAGGCCGCCACGTCCGTCGGCGACGCTGTGGAAGTAGCGCAGCGCGATCCGCCTGCCCTGCCAGGCTACGTAGAAGAGGTACCCGAGGGTGTCTGCCGTACCCATGCGCCGCGTGGCGCCGTCATCCTCAAAGACGGGCACCGGTCCTTCGGGCAGGTGCTCGTGCTGCGGCCTTCCATCCACGATGACGGCGTGCGTGCGAAAGTTGGTGTACGCACGCATCGCCGTCGCGAGCGCCCGCGTAAGGGCCGCCTCGTCCACCTCCTGCGCGAGCAGGACCTCCCATTCCACGATGGGCGCCCGTCCGCCGGGTGCGACCCAATAGTAATAGTACTTGTCCGATAGATACGGTACCTTCATGTTGCCTCCCGTCCGACTGCGATGCTTGACGTATATCTTATCAAAGCTTTTGTTGGCATGGTCAAAGTGAAACAGAAGACAACGTTGACAACGGGGACGGAGGGTGTTGTCACCTTATGCTCTGCCCGTAGAAAGGGACCGTTGCACCCTCGGTGGCACGATTTCGCACACGATTCGTACCAGCCACGGGATGCAACGGTCCAAGGTCAAACAAAACCACAGGTCAGCGAGTTTAGTCCAGATCTGCTCCGTTGCTCGCGATGACCTTGGCATACCAGAAGAAGGAGTCCTTGCGGTAGCGCTTCATCTCCTTGAGGTTGAACTCGTCGCGATCCACGTAGATGAGGCCGTAGCGCTTGGTGATGCCCTCGTGCGTAGAGATGAGGTCGAAGGCGCTCCAGGGGCTGTAGCCCATGAGGTTCACGCCGTCGGTGATGGCCTCTTGGCACGCCTTGATGTGGCGGCGTAGGTAGTCGATGCGATAGTCGTCGTGGACGCGCGGCTCGCCGTCCTCATATACGAGCTCGTCACGTACGCCGCAGCCGTTTTCGGTGATGAGCAGCGGCAGGCGGTAACGCTCCCACAGCTGTCGCAAGGTCACGCGCAGGCCGATCGGGTCGATGCCCATCCCGTAGTCGGTCTTCTCCTGAAGCGGGTTGGTCACGTTTGCGGCGATGCCGGGGTAGGTCATGAGGCCGGTCATAAAGGCGACGCGTCCGCCTTGGGCCAAGGCGTCGGCAATGAGTTTGTCGCCCT
>CACXZL010000555.1 GCA_902772085.1 uncultured Coriobacteriaceae bacterium
TGTTCACCGGCGGCCTGTCCGCCGGCGGCCGTCACTGTTCCGCCGTTAATGGTGATGGTGCCGCAGTCCGATCCGGCGCCGCCGATACCGGCTTTTGAATCATGATCGGCTGCCGCGGCAATCGTCCGTGCGCTAACCCCCACACCTGCAAGGATGATGGCAAGCATGACTACCGCCATCGCGTGAAAGAGCTTCCTCATGGCCCGCTCCGTCCTAGACTGTGATTCCAGACAGACAATCAATCGCTCGCTACGCTCATAGTATCAAGCGCATTCATGCTGATAACAGCCCCGGTCGTGCCAAAACGCCAACCGATGCATCATGTGATGTTGAGTGAGCGGACAGAGGGTTACGCACCCTGCTACTAACGAAGATGTGCGGCAGATAGAAAGCACAGACGGCGCACTTGAACGCCTTCCCCTAAATGAATCTATGCCTACCACTCGCGCGGAAGCGAAGCGTAAGGCGCGGGCGCACGAGGCCGCTGAAGTATCATCGGTAGAAGTAGCACCTCGATGAAGGGACCTGCCATGCAGACGATCGCCATCTCTTGCCCAGCTTGCGGAGCCACCTTCAGCGGTCCGCTCACCGGCAGGCTCATAACCTGCGAGTATTGTGGCACGCGCTATTCGCTGAGCAAGAACGAGTTCGAGGCCTTGGGTCTTGCGGATGCTGATGGCGCTGACGAGGTCCCTGCCGACGACTACGTTGACGACGGCATGGCCCCCATGGATGAGTACGCGAGCGAACGCTGCAAGGCATTCCTCAAGCGCGCCGACCAGTCGAGCTTTGCCTCGTCGGGCAAGATTCTGCGCGGTTTGGCCATACCCGACGGCAGCGAGGTCTACCTCATCCACGACGACACGATGTTCAAGTCTACCTCATCCACGACGACACGATGTTCAAAAGCGGCAAGAACGGTTTTGCCATCACGCGCGACGGGCTGTACTGCCGCGAGATAATCGAGCGGTCCAGTCACTTTATAAGCTGGAAGGACCTCGCAGAGGGAGACGAGCTGGAGCTTGACGACTCGTACATCCGCCTTGACGGCATGAGTGTGTGCTACTTCACCGATGACAGCGACGTGCTCAAAGACGGACTCCTCAAGCTGTACCAGAAGCTTCACAACCACGCACGCAAGATCGTATAACCCGTTTGGTGCCACAGCCCATTAACCCGTAGGGTCATCAAGAAATAAGGCACCCCATGCCTCTGCGCATGGGGTGCCTGCTTGCGACGCTCGACTCAAGCGTTCGCGCGATGCAATCGCTCACCTTAGTTGCTTATGTTTCCCATCTGATGGTAATACACGAGGGCATACCAATAGACACCGTGGACCCTGTCAACGTAAACACCGGCTCCCACCCTTGTGGCAGTTTGGCAGCGGAGCCTGCCAAGATCCTTTTGGTTACTAGCCCAAAGCTGGATGACCTCCTCGGCCGTCAGCATCTTCTTTGAGGTCGCCACTATATCGTGGTACCTGACGTATTCGAATACATTGTTCCCGGCAAGTTCCAAGGTGACGCCCAGCTCATTCGAGAGGGACCCTTGTTGGGCGCACCCGGCGGCGGATTCATTGGCCATGGCAGTGCAGGTGGCGTTGTTGTTGGCAGTTCCTAAGCCGTTCTCCCGCCGCCAGTCGTTGTATGCCCTAACAAGCTGACCCTTGAACGCCTCTTCGTCAAACTGCACCCACTGTGCGTGTAGATCGAAAAGTCCAAAGTCTCCCTTGAGGTTGTATACGAGTTCTTCTTCCTCGTAAGGAACGCCTGTCCCATCCGCCTTGGTGTTCCAACCAGCGAACACATAGCCTTCCCTCTCGTAAATATTGGGCTCTATGGTATCCCACGTGTTGAGATTAAGCCACTTCCAGTCCCCATGGCCAATTGGGAATTCCTTCAGTCGCGTGCCACCGTTTGGCCAGATGTCAATCCGGTACCAATTCGAGACATTTTGCCACTGTGCGTATAGGGTGACCTCGCTTCCAAATCCCAGCGTCTCTCCCTCTATGTAGGGAGCGGGATTGGTGACGTAGCCCGAGGGCTCGATGGCTACGCCGCTACCGTCACTCTTGGTGTTCCATCCTGTGAA
>CACXZL010000556.1 GCA_902772085.1 uncultured Coriobacteriaceae bacterium
CTGCCAGCTGCTCGGCATAAAGATCTATCGCTTCTCCACCGAGGACATCCGCTTCACCGAGCGCTTCGAGGACGACATCCGCTCATACTTCGGGCGTACCACGGACGGCTTCGTGGACGCGGGCATCGTGGTCGAGCGCCCGTTCGAGCTGTACGAACACCAGGAAGGCGCCCTGGACGAGATGGAGCGCCGCCGCGCCGAGGGGACGCGCAGCTTCCTCGCGGTGCTGCCCACAGGCACCGGCAAGTCGCAGATCGTGCTTGAGGACCTCGCACGCTTCGCGCCTACGCAGCCGTCGTTCAAGGCCCTTGTTGCCGCGCCAAACACGACCATCGTCAAGGACTGGCAGGCCCGCATAGCCCAGGCGCTCCCCCGCTTGCAGGGCGACATCCTCGTCTGCACCTACAGCTACATCAACCGCCACTACACCGAGTACGCGCCCGAACACTTCAGCTACATCGTGATCGACGAGGCGCACCACGCCGTGGCGCCCGCGCTCAAGCGCACGATCCAGTACTTCGACCCCGCCTTCCTCGTGGGCCTCACCGCCACGGACCAGCGGCCAGACAAGCTGAGCCTCCAGACGGTGTTTGGCTCATACCGCGCGGGACTGTCGCTCACCGAGGCCATGGAGCGCGGCATCGTCGCCACAGCGCGCGCGTTTCGCATCGAGACCAACGTGGACCTTTCGCGCGTGCGCATAAACGGGCGCGAGTACGTGAATGCCGACCTGGAGAAGACCATCCGCGTGACGTCGCGCAACGAGCTCATCGTGGACGTGCTGCGGGAGTACTTCGGCGACGGGGAGGCCGGAAGGCGGCAGGGCGTCATCTTCTGCGTCAACGTGCGCCACGCCAAGGAGATGGCGCGGCTGCTCTGCGAGGCCGGCATCCCCGCGAAGGAGCTGAGCGGCCAGACACGCCAGCCCGAGCGCGTGATGGCCGACTTTCGCGCCGGGCGCATCCGCTTCCTGTGCAGCTGCCAGATGATATCGGAGGGGTGGGACTACCTCGAGCTCGGTATCCTCGTGATGGCGAGGCCCACGCTCTCGCGCGTGCTCTACCTCCAGCAGCTCGGGCGCGGCCTCAGGCGCACGCCGTCGAAGCGCGACGTGTTCGTCATCGACGTGGTGGACGAGTACGGGGCGATGGCGGCGCCCTGCTCTTTGCACTCGGTGTTCCAGAACCCGCTCTACGTGCCTTTCGGCAGCATCCTGCGGGGCATCCGCGAGAGGGTCGAGCGCGTGGTGGAGGTGGACGTGGCCTCGTTTGCGGAGAGGTATGAGGGCTACCTCGGCGTGGAGCAGGTGGCGCGGGCCTTCTTCGTGAGCACGGACACGGTGAGCAGCTGGATCCGGCGCGGGCGCGTCTCCCCCACCGTGTCTTTCACGTTCGGCAGCAAGAAGATCCACCTCTTCAGCCCCGAGGACGCCGAGGCGGCGCGCGTCTCGCTCGGCATCCCCGTGCACGACGACACGACCATCCGCGACGACTTCCTCGCCTTCCTGGAGGAGCGCGACTACTCGCTGTCGTACAAGATGCCGTTCCTGCTGGCGTTCCTGGAGCGCATGGACCGGCGCACCGGCTCGGCCGCGATCGAGGAGGTGCTCGACGGCTACGCGGCCTTCTACGCCGACCGCCTGCGGCAGGGCCTTCCCGTGGACCGCGCCAGCTGCCCCTACACCGAGGAGTTCCTGGCCGACCGCAAGGCAGTGAGGGCGTCCATGCTGCGCAACCCCTTCGAGAAGTTCGAGCGCAAGCGCTTCATGTACCACTCCCGCGACCTCGGGCAGTTGTCGCTCAACCACGCCCTCCTCGCCCGCCTGACGGAAGCCGACTACGCCGCCATCCGCGAGCAGATGCAGCAGGACCTCGAGGACTACTACGCGAAGCTGTGAGACATGTAACTGCATTGCCTACCAGATAGACACACGTATCGTGCTATACAACAAACCATGTTCCCAGCCACAGGCAGTAGGGCAGTAGTGCTCGACCATCGTATCGTTGCACAAAATGACCCGTTGCGACAAACCGTTTTTTGGGTATACTATTTTTGGACCTAAACCTACGGTCAACGTGGTAGTAGGGGCCCCCAGGAGGCCGCGCGACTGCGGCCTTCCTCATTTTCTTACGATTCCGTGTGGGTCATCCGCATTAGCGCCTTTTAGAAGGATGGGGTCGAGGTAGTAGAAGTAGTTTCGCGCCTTATGCTTAAGCACTGTCGAGTTCGGCTGTATCGTCTGCTTGAGAAAGTAGGCGTTCACGTCGCAGAACTGAATCGGAAGAGAGAGTTCCGACTGCTTGTGCATGGGGTCCTCGATTACCGAGACAAGACTCACATGACGGTCATCGCCCGGATA
>CACXZL010000557.1 GCA_902772085.1 uncultured Coriobacteriaceae bacterium
GCCTGTTCTGCTGCGCCCCGAGTTGCTCTCTGATGCGGCGGGCGAGATGCATCCCGGCGTTCCGCGCGTGCATGAGGGGATGCCTCAGGCAAGCTTCCGGGTGACGGAGCGTCCGGATGGGATTGGTGCCCCTCTGGTGGTCACGGTGACCACGCCGCGGGCAACGTATGAGGGGTTGGCCGTGCGCAAGCCCGCTTATCAGGCGACCAACATCGCCTGCGCGGTCGTGCTCTGTGAGAACTTCCTCGACCGTTCGCTGGATACGGAGAAGCTCGCTGCCTCGGTCATGGCATGTCCCACGCCGGGCCGCTTCGACGTGGTTCGCCCCGACCCGGTGGGGCTCGTCGACGCGTGCCACAACCCGCAGTCCGTGGAGACCTTCCTTACCGCAGTACGCGCCATTGCCCCCAACGTGGCGGACCGTCCGGCCCTGCTGGCGGCCGTGCTCAAGGACAAGGACGTCGCTGGCATCGTGGACCTCCTGGCGCCGGAGTTCCCTTGCGTCTATGTGACGCAGACCTCCTCGCATCGCGCCCTTTCGGCCGCAGAGCTTGCAGAACAGTTCCGCGCGGCAGGCGCAGAGGTGGCAGGCGTGTTCCCCACGGTGGCGGATGCCATGGAGGCTTTGGCAGACACTGCCTTTGTCGCCTGCGGCTCGATCACCCTTGCCGGTGAGGTGGCGGGGCTCCTGCGCCGATGATATAGCCACATTTGACGGTTTGGCACAGACTGTTTAGACACTCGTGCCAACGCCCCAATGATTCATGTGATTATGAGGCCATGTGGCGATGTCCATGGTCTCTGTTGCTCACATCTATTGAGGAGGGGCGTATGTCGAACCGACGTGGCTGGCGGTCTGGGTCAAAACCTCTAGGCAGGCTCATACTGATACTCCTTCTAGCATGGGTAATACCCGCATTTGGAATAGTCTTTGCCATNNNNTGAGTGGAATCAGCCCATCGATCGTGAGTGGGATCAGGCTATCATGCCCGGCTGGGGCCGTGAGGTGCAGCGTTGGTACATCACGTACGGGTGGGATGACAGCTGGCCAGCGGACTTTGAGGGACGCGTCGAGGTGACCGACGTTGCCATAGAGAGCCAACGTCCTGCTGATGGTGTTACGGGTGACGTGATCTTCCTCGAGAAGGAGTACGCGAACGATGATGAGACCAGCGATGACTTCTGGTGGTACTACGAGGGCCTCAACTATGGTGGCGCTACGCTGCGCGTCACCTACACGGACCCCTTCGGCGTGGCGCAATCCTACACATTTGACGTGATCGTTGACTCGGACGTCTATGAGCTTGACGCCTGGGTTGAGGACGGATCCTTCAATGCCTTGCCTGGCGCGACGAAACAGTTGGGCGCGTGGGGCATTCACAAGAGGCAAGACCAGCCCGACACCCAAGAGGGCCTGACCTATCAATGGTCAATCGTTGATGGCCAAGAGTTCGCAACGATTGAGGGCCAGGGCGAGGACGCAACGCTTTCGCTCAAACCCTACGAGGGTGACGATCCCTTCTGGCAGGAGCACGTGCAGGTTCAGGTGACGTTGTTCGACGGTGGCACCGAGGTCGCCCGCTACGATGATCTGCACGTTACGGTTGCTGCGCTCTACGGCGAGATCTGGCCTCGTGTACTCGACCGCCTCAACGTGGGGGAGAGCGTGACCATCACGCCTGAGCTGCGCAGCTATGCCATCGAGCACTTGGATACCGGTGGCTACATTACCTTGCCGACCAAAGACGGAAAAATCCGGCTTGCCTTCCTGCAGCAGAACAAAGACTTCATTCTCCACACTCTCTATCCTAACAAATATCAATCACCAACAGACCTTCTTTTCTCTGTCGGGAGAAATGCAAAAGTCAATACCCGTCTGAAAGCGGAAGCCCTGCTTGGCGGCCAGAAAATGCGTTACCGTACACTAACAAGAGTACAAGTCGAACAGCTTGACGAAGATATGCAAGGACAGGAACTTTTCGCCGTGTTCGATAAGAAAACGGACGGAGCAATCACGACCGGGCAATATAACATCGCCTTTAAGGAGGATGACACGGAGAAAATAGAACAGGCTTTGAGAAAGCCAAAGAAACGAAGGTAGGAA
>CACXZL010000558.1 GCA_902772085.1 uncultured Coriobacteriaceae bacterium
CGGCGAGCTCACGGTGCTGTTCACTGGCCGTGACCCAGCGCGACACAGCACGCGGCTGGTCGTGGTTGTCCCAGTACAGGCTGTTCCACGCCACGCCCTCGAGACCCGTCTGCCAGTGCGAAAGAACGCGTTTCAGGTCCACGAGCTTGGGCTTGTCGGTGGTCCACTTGCCGCGCTCGGGCGATCCCGTAAGCCCGACGTGCTCGAACTGAAACACCATCGACAGCTCCGAGCCGTCCAGGTTGGCGTACTTCTTGGCGGTCTCTACGGTCGCGCCGCCGCATTCCCCCACCGTCAACGTGTCGTAGCGGGAAAGTACGCGCTCGCGCATCTCGCGCAGCCACACGTGCACTTGTTCGTCGTTGATGAGCGGCCAGAGGTCCGCATAGCCCGTCGGCCCCGGCTCGCCGCTGGGAAACGTCGTGTCCTTGGCGATCATGCCTATCACGTCCATGCGGAAGCCGTCCACGCCCTTCGCAAGCCAGAAGTCCATGAGGTCGTAGACCTCGTCACGTACCTTGGGATTCTCCCAGTTCAGATCGGGTTGCTTCTTTGAGAAGCAGTGCAGGTAGTACTGCTCGGTCACCTGGTCCCACTCCCATATGCTGCCGCCAAACACCGCTCCCATGTTTGAGGGCTCGTGCCCGTCCACCGGGTCACGCCAGTAATAGTAGTCGCGATAGGGATTGTCTCGGCTGCTGCGAGCCTCCTTGAACCAGCGGTGCTCGTCTGACGAGTGGTTCACCACCAGGTCCATAACGATCCTTATGCCCAGGCCATGAGCGATCTCGAGCATGCGGTCGAAGTCGTCCATGGTCCCAAAGACCGGCGCGATGGCCCGGTAGTCGCTGATGTCGTAGCCGTTGTCGTCCATGGGGGACGCGTACACCGGACTCAGCCAGATGACGTCTATGCCGAGCCTCGCCAGATACGGCAGGCGCGACGTGATGCCCGGAATGTCTCCAATCCCGTCGCCATTGCTGTCTTGGAAGCTCTTGGGATAGATCTGATACACCACGGCCTTCTGCCACCACTTCTCGACCATAATGCCCTCCTTTTGCAAACGGTTCCTCCACGCGTTACTCCCGACTCGCCGGTTCCAATCCATAGTGATTACTCATTCATTTGTAGCTCGGGAGTTAGGTTATCACATCGGCCTTGGCGTCAAGCAGCGACTCACGAAGTCATCGAACGAAGCGAGCGCGGAGCCACTTGCTGGCTGGCACAGGGGCGAGGGACAAGATCGTGCGTCGCAAGGGATACGAGCGCGGCCTCAAGGCCCAGGAGCGGAACAGGGGACAAATCGAGAAGGCATTGGGAGAGGTTCTTGGATGAGCACGCGACGCGATGAGTTCGACGATCTCCTACGGGTGCTCGACGATACATTCTGTCACAAAACGGCCGTCCGGCAACCAAGAAGGGCCTGACCCTACTGGTTGCCGGACGACCTTGACCATTTGCCTGTTGTCCCGCCACAAGGGCAAAAAGACCAGCGAAGCAGCCGTTCGCGCGCCTATCGCTCGTGGTTTGTCATATAGGCTTCGACGCGTGTCGACACATTGTCCTTGACGTTGTTGTAGAAAATCGCATAGTCGTCTTCGTGGTAGCTCTGAGGTCCGAAGAGGTCGGCCGGTGGCAGCTCCAGAAGCTCGGCGTCGGCATTCGTCACGACCGTACCACGCTCGGGTATCACCTGCGCGTCAGCACCGATGTCACGGACTTCAGGCGTTCCGGTGATCCTGTTCACCACGAGCGAGCCCTTGTTTTCACTGGCAGGCGCATACGTGCCATCGAGCTTCCAGTTCAGCGGGTTGATGCTGATTCCATTCGGCTTCAGCACGACAGTCGGAGCGTTCTCTTCTGCGTTCTTGGGACCTTCGGCATGCCAGCTGACGATGACGCCCGTGTCGTCCTCGCCGGTCGCAAACTTCAGGTACGGGTTTGCCTCGAGGTCGTCCTTCGTGATGGAGTAGCCCACGACATACGCGGACACCATGCGCTCGTAGTAATCGGGATGCTCCTTGAAGTAGCCCTTCAGGGCGAGGCTCAGAATGGCCGAACCCTGGCTATGACCCGCAATGACGAACGGACGACCACCGTTGTAGTTCTCAAAGTAGTAGTCAAGTGCGGCGGTGATGTCCTCATAGGGAATCCCGGCAAGCATCGTCAACGCATCGCCGGTCTTCTTCCATCCTTCCCCCTCAGC
>CACXZL010000559.1 GCA_902772085.1 uncultured Coriobacteriaceae bacterium
TACGGCAGAAGCACGCGGAAAATCATCGTAGGTGTCGATAACCCCATCATCTTGGCGGAATCGAGAATCCGCTTGTCGAGACTCTCAACGCGCAAAATCGTGTTCATGAGCGTCGGCCAGAAAATGCCCAGGAAGATAACCATAACTGCAGCTGCCCTGAACGAATGCAAGAGCAAAACCAGGTAGGGCGTGAACACGATAGCCGGTATGGGCGCAAGCACCTTGGCAATCGGAAACACCATCTCACGCACTTTTGGAAGCCACCCCACGAACAATCCGATGATGGTCGCTGCAACGAGCGAGGTGATGAATCCTTGACCGAGCAACGTCAGAGACGATACGACATTGCGCAGCAATTCCTCGGGAATCTTCGAGAACACCGCGAACACGTTTTCAGGCAGCGGAATGAGCACGGGGTGCATGACTTTCAAATCGGTCGCAAAGACCTCCCAACCAATAAGCAGCACCCATACAACCGAAACGATGTTGGCAGTCGAACGCTTGCATCCACCTGCAATATAGCGCCAAAGGAACAAGACCTCGATGATCGCGACCGCGATGTAAAAAGGCACGCTCGTCTTCACGAGCCCTTTCCCTGGAATGGCGATGGCGACGACGGTTGCCACGAACAGGAGCGTTGCGACGACAAACGATGGCTTGAGAAAACGCAGGGCCTTCTTGTGAGCCACGGGGTTCTCTTCGGTTTCGGAATAGTGAGCCATCACTCCTCGTCCTCCTTCCCCGTCGCAGTCGCCTCGAACAGCTCGAGGACCTCCGCTTTGACCACTTCAACTTCGGGAGATCCGACGCGATCCCTCCCCTTTGGCAAGTTGAAGGACTTGATAACGTGCTTCGGCTCCATGAACACGATGCGGTCGGCCAAGATGAGCGCCTCATCGATATCGTGCGTGACGAATACCGCCGTCTTGCAGCACGAACCCTCCCAGAGGTCGAGCAGCATGTCTTGCAGACGCCGGCGTATCATGGGATCCAGCGCGCCGAACGGTTCGTCGAGCAGCATGCAGCATCGCCAACGCCAACCTTTTCGAGCAAGGCACGCGCTCGGCTTTCGGATTCAGACTTGTCGATGCCCTTATTCGTCTGCTGCATCGCGAACATGACGTTCTTGACAGCAGTTTGCCACGGGAACAGAGAATAGTTTTGGAACACGATCGAACGATCGGGACCCGGCCCATCGACGACGCGACCGTCGATGAGCACCTGACCATGCGTCGGCATCTCAAGGCCGGCAATGAGGCTGAGCATCGTCGACTTGCCGCAACCGGAATGCCCCACCAGACACACGAACTCACCGTCTGAAATCTCGAGATCGATGCCCTCGAGCGCAACATAGGTTTCGTTGTTGTCGACATATGCGTAATCGACGTCTTTGAAAACAATGGATGGCATGAACGTCCTTAATACAGACAGACTTGATGCAAAGCAAAGGCGCTGAACAGGGTCTATCCCTGTTCAGCGCATCACCCAGCTACACGCCCATCGTGTTGTTCTTCTCGTACTTGGCAAGCAGGCCTTTGTAGAAGTCAACGTTCTCGCCGCGCTCGATGAGTGTATCGAGAGCTGCCTTGTATATCGTCGAGTCCATGTGCTCGAGAATGAGGCTCTGGTCGTCGTATTCGATATCCCCGTTGGCAATCATGTCGCCGTAGAACGCGTAAACGTCGGACGTACGCGGATCCATTTCGAACTGCATGGCTGCCACGTAATCGCCGTTTCCGTACGTGATGGCCGTGACGTAATCCTCGTCCTGGCCTGAGTAATCCATAATGTCCTTGATGACGCCTTCCTTGTCGTTTGCGATGTCATACATCGCGCGGATGTTGGCGATTTCAAATTTCAACAACTGGGACTTCTTATCCTCGAATGCCGTGCGATTCGTGGTCTGGCGGCAACACGGGAATTCGTGGCCGATAAGCTCTTGAGGTTGGAAGGCAATAGCACACTTGCCACCCTTCGTTGCGACATAGCCGTAGCCGCTGTTCACGAAGCAC